>CAKNAD010000080.1:10740-11021 GCA_929200515.1 Candidatus Gorgonimonas leptogorgiae
AAAAACTTATAATCACTTGCTGAAAACTCGCATTTCCAACTGCCACGTGTGTATATTTAGTATTTAAATTCGCTACTTGCTCTTCTAAATATATCATATTCAGAATAAGCCATGGATTTTAAGATATACTGTGCTATAAGGTCTTGCCCTTTAGGGGGAAGGATGTAAACCATCAGTACAAACTAAATCTTCAACTAATACTGGAATTTTTATATTAAGAAATTCCGCATATTTATTGGGATCATCAAAAAAATTAGTGGTATCAATTAATAAAACCTTAC
>CAKNAD010000081.1 GCA_929200515.1 Candidatus Gorgonimonas leptogorgiae
ATATAAAATGTTTAATTATATATTTTGTAGATTCAATTTTAATATTAAGCTAAACATATTCGCTACAAAAACTTCTGCTACTGATAATAACAAAAATTCAAATAATTAACAAGCAATAATACAACTGTAAACATTATAAATAACTTAAGTTACACACTTAAAATAATAAATAAAACTTATAAAAAATATAGTAATTACTTGTAATAACTTTAATTTATATTAAACACATGCACATAAAAAATCTGTATATGGAACACCATCAAATTAACAATTTACACAATTGCATGATTTTAATTTTCTGCTCTGATTACACTAGTGAACTACAACTAAATTTCAATATTAAAAAATGAAGAAATTTTTACTGCGTTTCTTATTTTTTCCATAGTTTTAGGAAAAATTCTATCAAAACGCCTCGTTTCTCTTACAACCTCACTAGCTAAATTAGGATTATTTTGATCATTAAAGACCACTCCTAAAATATTTGCTTTGCTTTTTTTTAATCGATCAATTGCTTTATTGAAGTGCACTTCTTTGGTCTCACCTGCTAGTATCACTATAATAGTACCGTCTACCATAGAGCATACATTTTCTGCTGGAATATTATTCTGATTTCTCGCATTTAATGGTGATGTATCAAAAATAATAGCATCATAATGCTGATGCCACACCTCTAATAAATTTACATATTTGTCTTTGTTTCGTAGATTGTTTATATCTCTAGCGACTGGAGCAGGTAAAATATCAAGATTAGTATTTTTATTGCTACTATCAACCATATGCATAATTAATTTGCTAGTAGACTTTGCATCTGGACTCCATTCTGAATGAGTTTCATTGGATTTATCTCTAAGTTCAGGATGAACCATATCTAGCTCAACTAAAAGTGTTTTTTTACCCTCAGCCTCTGCACGCTTTGATAAAGTATAAGCTATTGTGCTTACACCTTCAGATGAATTTGCTGAAGTTACAGCAAGCGAACGTATATCAGGGCGACTTAAAGTTTTTAAAAATAGCTCTTCAACTTCTAAGTAATGTATAGGTAACTTCTTCATTAGCCACTCCCGCCACCAGAAAATAATAGTATCAAAGGTAACAATCCAGCAAGATCTTTTAAGAATGAACGAATTATTTCGCCTATAGAAGATGAATTATCAGCAACGTATATAGTATCGCCTCGATATAATATAGGAGCAGATACCTCCTCGGAGTTATCCATATATTCTTGTAAATCAAAAACAATTTGTTGTTCATTCATACGTTTTATTATAATTTTCTCTCTGTCAGCGGTATTTTTAGTTCCTCCAGCTTCAGATAAGACATCGATTAAAGTAATACCTTTTTTATATACATACTTGCCAGTTTTATTTACCTCTCCTAGTACTGTAATGGTTTGTTCTTTACTCATAGTACTAGCATCTCGTGAATGTACATAAATACTATCACCAGGTTTTACATTAGGTAATAAGCTTTCATCTCCAGTATCAAAGTATTCAATTAAATTTACCGAGCTTAATTTTTCTTTACTTCCACTACGATGCACTACAGTAATATTAGACATATCTGCATCATCTTTGGGACCATCTGCGGCAGTAAGAATATCCATTAAATCTAAACGCTCATTAAAAGCATACCTTCCTGGAGAATTAATAGCACCTAAAATATAAATAGCCTGCTCTTTAGCTAACAATACCCATTGTGATTTATTATCTGTAGGGCTAGTTGGTAATTCGGGAATCATTATAGTAAGACCGCCCTCTAATTCGGGAAGTTTAGACTTGTCATCGCCATCAAGAAAGCCTTGTAAATTAAATACTTGTTTTCTAATTTCACCATTTTGAGAAGAATACATAAGCTTTATGTGAGCGATATCAGCTTTATCGCCAGTACCTCCAGCATGTGCGAGTAGATCCATAAAATCTATGTTATCTGACCATGGATAACGCCCAGGAGTTTTTACTGAGCCTATTATTTTAATTGTTTGAGAAGATTTAAACTTCAACCATCCTTGATCATCTCCCGATTTACGAGGAACTAATATAGAGTCACCTTTATTTACTTCAGGCAAAGAAGTAATCACACCTTCTGAATATTCATCTAAATTAAATTTTAAAACTTCTCCTGACTTTCTTAATACTCTAATAGATCTGGTATCTGCAAATCTATCTGGACCACCAGCATTAGCAAGTACGTCTAAAAAATTAACATCTTTTCCAGTTTCATAGGATCCAGGGCGGTGAACTTGACCCATTATATAAACAACACTTTCCCCTGAACTAATTGCTTCCACTTGTTTGGGCACAAAAATTGTTGATCCAGGTTCAATTGTAGGTAACTTGGTACCACTATCAAGATATGATTTCAAATTAAATAGTTGTGGATCTCCTTTAGCTATAATTCTAATTTGCTCAACATTAGCATAACGAGTAACACCACCAGATAATAGTAATAAGTCTACTAAAGAAACGCCTTTTTTATATTTATGTACTCCAGGTTTTGCAACTTCACCAAAAACTTTAATAGAATCTGGATTTTCCGTAGGGTCATCGATAGCACCCTCTTCTTCTTTTATAGGCACATAAATGGTAGCACCTTTATCCAAATGAATAGCATTTATTTTATCGCCATATTTCATGTATTCAGATAAATCAAATAATAGTGGTTTACCCGAGTTTATAACTCTAATATTAGTATCATCAGCATAACGTGTTACCCCTCCAGCTAACAATAGAGCATCAACTGCTGTCATTTTCTCTTTATAGGCTAAACTTCCAGGACTAATAACTTCACCAATTATTTTTATTGCTGATTTATCTTGAGTCGGATCAATATTTTGTTTTTCAACTTTATCACCGTAAATATCACTTAAGTAAGGCGATGATGGAATAAAGAGAATATCTAAAGTTTTGAGCTTAGGTAAATAGCTTTCGTTGCCAGTTTCTAAATATTTTTTTAAATTTACATCTGATTTTTTATTACCTCTTATTAATTGAATTTTACTCAGCATAGCTCCATCTTTAAAACCACCAACCGCATTAACTGCCATTTGAATATTAGCATCTGCTGGTAAATCTACTTCTCCAGGTTTCATAACATAACCGAGTACTTTTATTAAAATTCTTTTTTCTTTTAATTGTACTGTTAATTTATTTACTCCTAAAAACACAGTAGCTAATTTATTATAAATTGTATCTATTGCTTGTGAAACTGTTAAGCCATTTATAGTTACTGAGCCGACTTCAGGAAGATTAATTTCACCATCTCTTCCTACTAAAAAATTTTTATTAAATTCTTTTTCTCCTGGGAGATTAATTTGTAGAATATCGCCAGACATAATAAAATAATCTTTTTTATCATTATTTTTAAGCGCTGTTATTTTAACTGTGGGATCAGTGTTAGAACTTAGTTTAACTGCGGTTTTAACTGTATTGTTAGCTTTATTATTGACATTAACACTTTGTTTATTTTGTTGTTTGTTATTAGCTTTAGTAGCTTGATTAGCAACTAATTTTTTTGCTTCCATCGATGGCTTTTTAATTGGCTGGACTATTTTTTCATAAAACTTATTAATAAATACAATATCATTATTTTCAAGGTTTGCTGATATTAAAGCAGAATTATTTATAATTGAATTATTTCTTCTTATGGTAAAATCTATTTCTTTATTAACATAATTCGTTTTATATTTAATAAAGCTAATAAAATCTTTTAGCTGGTATTTTATAGGAAAATAATAAACCCCTATAGCTTCAGTATTACCAGTAACTATTAACTTATTTAGTTCTAATTCAGTAAAGTATTCAACTTTAGCTTGTTTTTTATATGCATGGATTGATTGGTGTAATATATCTTCACAGATATCTTGGTTAGGAATTATACTTGAAGAGCTAATATCGAACTGTTTGCTAATATTGTTGCTAACACTAATGATATCTACAATTTGGTTATCTGTACCCAATTTAATTACACACACGCCCTGTTTATTAAAGCTAGTAATAGCTTGTACTGAACTAGTAAATATTAAGAATAATAAAATTACGTAGAGTATAACTAAATGGTAATAACAACTATATATATTTTTTTTAAAAGTGTTATTAGTAAATATGATTTGTAGAAAAGTAGTCATTGTTCAAGCCTATAAAAATTTCAACAAATCATTACAGCAATAAATGTTTGTATATACTTATATACGCCTTCTACCTGAAGGTATATAGCTAAAGATGTAATTAGTTAATGATGATGATCACCTAAGTATTCATTAAAATTATGATAATTTTTAATTGTTTCTGTAATTCTTAACATATTTAAAATATTACTAGTTTTACCCTGAGCACCCAATAACCCTAAGCTTCTACTTTCAGACTTTAATCTTTTATATAAAAAAACCAAAGCTCCAATTCCAGATGAATCTATATTATCTACCTGAGTCATATCTATTAAAACATCACCGACACTTTCATTAATACATAAATTAAAATATCTTTTAACATCTTTTACGGTTTCAGCATTAAATTTATCATGTAGCTTAATTATATCACAGCCGTTATTATGAAAAACTTCGTAATCCATTACGAACAACCTCCATTATATTAATACTAGACAAGTAAATTATTATAAGTTTAATCTGTCATTGTTTTGTTATCGTTTAGAAGATTATATTTTTTACCCATAACCTATTTATAATATTAATAACTTAATACCTCTCAGTAAATATAGGTTACTTACAAGACGCATACTCAGGTAAATGGGCTTACAATAAAGAATATTATTACAAATTGAATTACTAGCTACTATAACGGTTTATCAGCAAACATAGCTTCCAAAACATTATCAATGACTACTCTTTCAATGTCTATATGTTTATTCTTTTTAGGATCGGCGTAATAACATAATACACTTTGTAATTGTTGGCTAGTTACTTCAAGATTCAATTCAGAAAAAAATTTACTTGTGCCATTACATATTTCATCTAAACTCTTGTTATCTAGTTTTTCTGAAATAATTATTCTACACAATAAATACAAATAAAACTGTACTAAATAATTTGGATACTCTACTTTATTTTGTGAATCAGCAAGGAAAAATGCAAGCTCTTTTACTATAACTTTTTGTTCACCTGTATTTAACTGATTAAAAGGTTTATTAGTTATATATGCAGCTATTTCTTTAGAAGTCATTTGTACATCATATTCTTCCATTGTAGGTGTTGCCTGTGAGATAAAATCCTTAGTAACTGGATAATTTTCGATAGCTACCTTAATTTCTTCCTCACAAGCGACTGTTTGTATATTGGAATCTTGGCTTAGATTATTTTCTAGCGGTATTTCTTGTTGGTTAGCAACCCCACTTACCCTAGATATCGCCTGGTAAATATGATTAACAGTCAGAATACTCTTACTGTTCTCAACTTCTTTTATTAATAATTCTTTAATAGAATCAAACCAAGATATCTCTTTAGTAAGATGTAATGTATCATTTATAAATGTTCTAAATTTAGATATAAAACTAGTTATATTAGTTTTACTTTTGATAATATTAGCAATTAAACTAAGCTCTAGCAATAAATTGATACTATCGTGATCATCTTTAACTTCATTTATATTTTTTGTGAATATATCCGTTAAGATTTTTCTATTATTAAACATAATATCAACAAATGTTTCATGAGTTTTTTCTAATCTATCTACGCTTTCTTGTGAAAAATCAGATGGATATTCTCTATCTTGACAACTAAATGATCTTTCAAAATAATAATCTAAATCAAGTTTTTTAGAATGTCTATCCCTTATTATTTTTATTATTTTGTTTTCTTCTTGTTGACTTTGAACCGCTATTTTTACACTTGTTGAAGGTTTATATTGTATATTAGCTTTACCTCCACGTGATTTTTTTCTATGAGATGATCTATTTTGATAAGGTTGGCTTTGTTCTCTAGCAGTTTTTAAATATGAATTTGAAGTGTTGACTTTTCCCATGCTGATTAACTCCTTTTAAATACGCATGTACTTTTAATAAAATTGAGGTTACGCCTAGTATATTAGGTACTTATTTCTATAACAGATATCATTTTTATTTTTTGTTAAATATGATTATTTATTCTGTTATCTAGCGTTTGCATTGTATAACATAAATAATTATATTGCAACTACTAAATGTAACCATAGTATTAATTTAGATAAAATATACATTTTACACTTGAAGATGTATAGCGCTACCCGTTAATACGTAGACACTTTTAGTAGTTACTTATATCATATGATAACTAGCAATAGTTATTAGCCATAGAATCTCTTAATGTCTAAATCATAGCGATCACTGCTATATATACATTTTTTTTAATAAGTGTTATTATATTTTACTTCCTAGTATTATCTTCAAACACATGTCAAGATAAATCATATGGATTTAAAGTTACTCATTAAATAAAAACATGATGTTATATACAAGTACTGTTAATATTTTATAATTTAATTTTACAATATTTAGGCGATACCGCATTATGAAAATAGTTGATAGAATTTCTTCCAAATCTTCTTTTATTTTTGCTTTAGCTGGAGCAGCTATAGGCTTAGGAAATATTTGGAGATTTCCATATATAGCGGCTGAAAATGGCGGGGGGATATTCTTCTTAACCTACATAGTCTTTATCTTGTTGCTTGGTATTCCTGTTATGACCTGTGAAATTATCATAGGTAGAATCGGGAGATCGTCGCCAACTGAGTGTATTCAACTAATTGCACAAAAAACAAGCAATTCCTCACATTGGAGTAAATTAGCTTGGCTAGGTCTAACAACATCGACAATAGTCTTATCTTTTTATGCAGTTGTTTCTGGAATTATTATTTATTATTTAATTCAATCCATCTGTGGTTTACATGTAAGTAATTTTAATGATAGCCATATTATATTTAATCAGATACAACAATCACCAACAAGTTTGATGGCATTTAATACTTTATTTATAGCATTAACTTTTATAATTAGCTCCAGAAAAATATCAGAAGGTATTGGTAAATTAAATTACTTAATGATGCCAGTAATGTATTGTTTACTTATTGCTTTAGCTATTTACGCTAGCAAGTTAGATGGCTTTAAACAAGCGTTAATATATTTATTAGATTTTAAAATAGAAGATTTATCTGTAAATATGATTATTGAAGCAATGGGACATTCTCTTTTTACTTTAGCTGCTGGAGCCTGTTGTTTAATTGCTTACGGTGCTTACATGCCGACCAAACAATCAGTATTAAAATCTATTGCTATTGTAGTTGTTATGGATGTTTTAGTTGCGATATTAGTAGGAGTTATCACGTTTTCTATTATTTTTTCAGAAAATATTACCGCAACTAGTGGTCCTGGGTTAATGTTTTTATCTTTACCTGTCGCACTTAGTAAAATATCAATGGGAAATATAATACAAACTATATTTTTCTTTTTGCTGTTATCAGCCTCTTGGACATCTTCGGTTAATTTAGCAGAACCTCTTATACTAAATATACAAAAACAATTTAAGCTATCTCGTGCTAAAAGTGCAACTGCCTCTGCTATAATTGTGCTACTACTTAGCGTTATTCCTTGTTTAGCTCTTAGCTTATGGGGAGATGTTAAACCTATTTTTAATAAATCGATATTTAATCTTTATACTGATATCGCAGCTGATATACTACTACCGATAACGGGCTTACTAATACTAATATTTACAGCTAAAGCTATTAGTGTAAAAAAATTAGCTAGCGAATTAACAGTAACATCTAACTACGCTCATTTATTTATGCTTATTATTAAGTATATTAGCCCTATACTGGTAATACTGCTAATAATTAGTGGGATGTTTTCTTGATAATATGCACCAAAATCTAAGTCATTAATTTTTCTATTTTTTTAACATCTTCATTAGATATTTCAGTTTTCATACAATTGACATTCTCAATTAAATGATCTAAATTACAGGCTCCTGTTAGTGGCTTAATCCCCATTTTTAATGCAACTTGGTATATCACTTGTGCAGGAGTTAATTTGTATTTTTGAACTATATTTTTAAACTCAACATTTCTTGTAAGACGTAAGTTAGCACTTAATATAGAAAAACCCTGATACTCGATTCCAAGTTTTTTACAAGTATAACGCACACCTGCATTCCATGATGTATGTGCATAACATCGATTTTGCACTATAGCAGGTTTAATGTCTGCATAATCATAAAGTTTTAATAACTGCTTATTAGAAATATTGCTAATACCTAATCTCTTAATATAGCCTTTTTTATAAAGAGTTTCCATGGCTTGCCATGCTTCTAAGTCTTCAGTAGCAATATCATCAGTATTAAAAGTACTATGTAATAAATAGGAATCAATATAATTTGTATTTAAATGATCTAAAGATGAAAAAAATGATTGCTCAACTTGATCTGCTATATTAGCTTTTTTATCATAAGGTAGCCTTTTATCTTGACTACTAGCATAAGTGAATTTTGTTTGCAAAACAATATCTTCTCTTTTAACACTGCCCATATTAAAAAAATTTAATAATGCATTCCCTACAGCTGATTCTAAATAATGTTTAAGCTGATTAGCTGTATCTATAGACCTAAAGCCATATTTTAATGCTGTCAGTGTAAGCTCAGATGTCTTTTCTTCTTTCCAAGCTGTTCCATAAATCCAGTCAGATGTTAAATCTGATTTAATGCCTTTAAGAAGTCTCATAGTTATTATCCTTAATTTATTAAAAATAAGTAATAAATAAACATGGTTTTATAATATTAGCTCTTAACATAAAGCATTATTTTAAAAATACAAGCAATAAATTATATATCCTTTAAAATATTGTATTTTTAGTTAATGTATATTAGATTACAATTATGGTAGACTGCTTATTTTAATAAGATTAGCTTAATGAAAAGACAATTTAAAGTATCATCTAAATTTAATCCTGCTGGCGACCAAAAACAAGCAATACAACGATTAACAGAAGGAATAAATAATAAACTAGATAACCAAACTTTACTAGGTGTAACCGGATCTGGCAAAACCTATACTATTGCTAAAGTTTTAGAACAAATTCAAAAGCCTATGTTAATTATGGCACATAATAAAACTTTAGCAGCACAGCTATATGGTGAGTTTAAATCCTTTTTTCCTAATAATGCAGTAGAATACTTTGTTTCCTATTATGATTATTACCAACCAGAAGCATATGTTCCAGCCTCAGATACTTTTATTGAAAAAGATGCATCAATTAATGATCATATAGAACAAATGCGGTTATCAGCAACTAAATCCTTATTTGAGCGTCAAGATGTAATTATTGTTGCCACGGTATCGGCAATTTATGGCTTGGGGAACCCAAAATCTTACTATGAAATGGTATTACACCTAACTAAAAAAACTATTATTAATCAAAGAGATATTTTACGAAAACTAGCTGAGTTGCAATACGACCGCAATAACACAGATTTACGCCGTGGATCATATAGAGTTAGAGGCGACACTATAGATATTTTTCCAGCAGAATCAGAAAAATTAGCAATTAGAATAATCCTTTTTGATACTGAAATAGAACAAATATATGAGTTTGATCCTCTAACTAGCAAAAAAGTCAAAGAACTATCTAGAGCTACTATATATCCTAGTAATCATTATGTAACAGCTAAAGAAAAAGTACAGCAAACTATTAAAGAAATAGAAGCTGAATTGCATCAACAGTTAAAAATATTACGTGAGCAGAATAAATTAGTAGAAGCACAAAGGTTAGAGCAACGCACTAAATTTGATATAGAAATGATGAATGAATTAGGCTACTGCAATGGAATTGAAAATTACTCGAGGTTTTTAAGTGGTAATGAGCCTGGTACTCCTCCAGATACTTTATTTAGTTATTTTCCCGATGATGGAGTTTTAGTAATAGATGAATCTCATGTAACTGTACCGCAGATAGGGGCAATGTATAAAGGCGATTTTGCAAGAAAAAGCAATCTAGTAACTTATGGTTTTAGATTACCTTCAGCACTTGATAACCGCCCGCTAAAATTTGCAGAATGGGAAAGTAAGAAACTACAAACTATTTTTGTATCTGCAACCCCAGGCAATTATGAAATCGAGAAACAACAGCAAGTAGTTGAGCTACTAGTAAGACCAACAGGATTAGTAGATCCTATAATAGAAGTGCGATCAGCAATCACCCAAGTAGATGATTTAATTTCAGAAATACATAAAACTATTGCTATTAAGCAAAGAATTTTAGTTACTGTGTTAACTAAACGTATGGCTGAAGATTTAACAGAATATCTCACAGAGCAAAACCTTAAGGTAAAATATTTACACTCAGAAATTGACACAGTAGAACGTGTTGAAATAATTCGTGATTTAAGAATAGGCGCTTTTGATGTTTTAGTAGGAATTAATTTATTACGCGAAGGCTTAGATATGCCCGAAGTTTCGTTAGTTGCAATTTTAGATGCCGATAAAGAAGGCTTTTTACGTTCAACCCGCTCCTTAATACAAACCATAGGTAGAGCAGCAAGGAATATTCACGGCAAAGCTATTTTATATGCAGAAAAAATAACAGCGGCCATGGACCAAGCTATTAAAGAAACCACTAGAAGAAGAAAAAAACAGTTAGCTTATAACAAAACTCATAATATAACTCCTAAAACTATTAAAAAATCAGTAGAAGATATTCTTGAAGGTGCTGTATATATAGGCAGAAAAACTAAAGGTAAAACAAAAAAAATATCTTTATCAAAAGAAGATAAACAAGCTCTAGAAAACCCTCAAAAATTTACTGTATTGATACATAAATTAGAAAAAAAGATGAAATACCATGCTGAACATATGGAGTTTGAAGAAGCTATGGCAGTAAGAGATAAAATAGAACTATTAAATACCAAAGCTTTTGG
>CAKNAD010000082.1 GCA_929200515.1 Candidatus Gorgonimonas leptogorgiae
AAAACAAGATATTTATGCCTTATATCCCGCAAGTTTTACGGCACTTTTTGATAAACTATAGCCATCTTTCGTTGCTTGCATCAATACCTTGGCTTTCTAATTGTTGTTTTTCGAATATTAACTGAGAAATAGATTCATCTATAGACTCTATACTTAAAAGCGCTTGACGCTCTAAATCTTGAAATTCATCAAGCTTATCTTGGATAAGATCGGCTTTTTTTTCTGTGGTTTCCCTACTGCAACCATTAATATCAGAAATCTCTTTTTCTACTTTGGATTTATGTACCTGTATATCCTCTAATATAGCTTTCTTTTCTGCTTTATTTTTGGCTAATAACTTACTTAGTATTGCCACCTGTGCTAAACATCGCATATCTTTTTTTAGGGGCTTGCTTTCAAACTCTACATCTTTCGGTATATCTCTATAAACTTCGTTATTTATTAGTGTTTTTATTTCGCTTAATCCTGTTTTGATTGTGAATATTTCTTTTTGTAAATACTTAACTTGTACTGGGTCGTTTATTTTTTTTGCAGTTTCTAATTGTTTTTCTAAAACCAATAACTTTCTATAGTTTTTATCGTGTTGCACATTAAGAGCAAACGCTGATTTCTTATAACTATCATTATTAAAAATATCACAAGCAAGAACTTCTTTAGGAGTTAGTCTACATGCAGGAGCGTACTGTAATAAGCCCATAATCAGATCTTTTATTTCTGTAGGAACTTTAGAATTAAGATAAATATCTTGATTTAGTTGATCTACTAACTCGATATAATCTAAATATAATTTTTTTGTTAATGTCATACCGAAAAATTCATCCGCTTTTTTTTCTGCAAATATTTCATAAAGCATAATTCCTAGCGACCAACTATCATGTGCTAAAGTAGAACCTCTGTAGCCTTGTCTATCGTAAATAGAATAATAATTATCGTTTATAATTTCTGGCGGGCAATATCTAAGTGTTTTTGTAGATGGTTTATGCATGAACTTATAATTTTCTGCCTCACCGACTGTAATACCTTTATTATCAATTATACTGATTATACCTTGTACCGTTATTAACACATTACTAAGCTTTAAATCTTGGTGCCCTATACCCTTAGCATGAAGACTAGCTATACTCTCTGTTATTTGATGAGCAATACATAGCTTGTCTAAGTATGATAACGGCTTGGTTGCTTCTGCTAATTTTTGATCTGGTAAGCATAGCTTCGTAAGCTCTACACCTTGAAACACCGTTACAACAGCAGGGTTTAAAAAGAGTGGTTTTGAGTCAATACCTACTATTATGTTTTTTTCTGCTTCTTCCATAACTTTATCCGTTTGATCAAAACGAAGCATGCTTTCTGAGATCTTAAAATTATCTTTTGGTGTTTTTTTGACTAATATTCTAGATACAGATAGAGGTCGTGATACTTTTTTGGGACCGCATATTTTTATACTCCTCCTTTTTTTGTTATAATTTTCTATGCTTTCTTCTGCTTCTCCTACTACAGCATATGTTACCTCACCAAAATTTCCCTCCCCTACAACCCGCGTTGTTGGATCGTTTACAAATTTCATATCCATAATCATAGTTTCAGAGATATCTGCTAAACTAACATCAGGAGGAGCAACTGTTTTTTTGCCGAAGCTTAAGTCTGCTTTAGGAGTTATCGTTCTATTAGTAATACTTGTTTCTGCGGTATAACCCAGCGATAGAGAGTCATCTATTTCTACTTTCATGTACCCTTCTACAGGAACCGACTTAAATGATATCTTTTGTTTATTATTTTGGGATATTGCTATTGGCTCATCTCTACTATACTTCTGTCTTTGGTTTTGAACTCCCGTAGGGATTATTATCTTACCAGTACTAACATCTTTCATGGTTCATTCATCCTTGTAATACACACTAAATTCACAAATAGAAATGTATTTTTTATAAAATAAATCCTAATAAATAAAAGTTTAAAAAACAACACAATACCAACAGTATAGCTTAAGTATTTAATTTTTTAGAACATACCCTTGTAGTTAAATTAGTTACACAAACTAGCAGTTGTTTTTTGTTCTATATTTTATTAAATCTTCTATTGTTCCTATTTTTAATCCATGTTTTTTAGCAAAAACCTCTAGATCTTTAGTTCTAGACATAGATCCATCATCGTTTATCACTTCTATTATCGCAGCTGCTGGCGTTAAGCCTGCTAATTTTGTTAAGTCGCATCCAGCTTCTGTATGTCCACCTCTTTCTAGAACACCACCTGGTTTTGCCATTACTGGAAATATATGACCAGGTTGCATTATATCTTTTACAGTTGAGTTTAGATTACTTGCAACTAAAATAGTTTTAGCTCTGTCATGAGCAGAAATTCCTGTGGTTATTCCCTCAGCAGATTCTATTGATGTCATAAAAGCTGTTTTAAACTTTGATCCATTTTCAGCTGTTGCAACCATAGGTTTTAGATTAAGGTTTTTACATTGTGATTGTGTTAAACTCAAACATAGCAAACCCCTAGCCTCTTTGATCATAAAAGCTATGGTTGCTGGAGTTATTTTTTCTGCAGCAACGATGATATCACCTTCGTTTTCGCGGTTTTCATCGTCAATCATGATAATAGGCTTGCCTATTTTAACATCTGCTAAAATATCATCTATTGAACTAATAGCCATTAAATTCCTCTAAAACATATATAAAATTGAAATTGTTTTGTAGTTTATCAAATAATTTTAATTTAATCTATGTTAAGTAGCTTTTAAAGGTTTAACAAGGCTATCTAGTAAACTACTAGCTCCAAAGCGAAATGTATCAACAGATATCCAGTTTTTCCCCATTATATTTTCAGCTAATTTTAAATACATGATAGCTTCTTCTGCAAACTTAATTCCTCCAGATGCCTTAAACCCAACATAGTTGCTATACTTTTTTATAGCATTAAGAATGGTTTCAGCACTAGCTAAACTTGCATTGTTTAGTACTTTTCCCGTAGATGTTTTAATAAAATCAGCCCCTGCATCAATAGATAAATATGTGGCATCAGTTATCAAACTATTGTGCTGCAACATTCCTGATTCTATTATGGATTTTAATTTTATTGTAGATCCACATATTTCTTTAGCTGCTCTTAATAATTTATACGGGGTTTTAGTATCTTTATTAGCAATTAGTTTATTATAAGGAATAACCACATCTATTTCGTTAGCCCCTAAATTTATTGCAGTTTCTATTTCTGTTAATACAGTTGTTAATTTATTATTACCCTGAGGGAAGTTACAAACTGTTGCTATTTTAATTTGATTAAGCTCTAGGATATCTAAATGATTTCTTGCTGTTTTTATAAATTTAGGGTAGATGCAAACAGCTGCGACATTACCTTTTGGCGACTTAGCTTTGTCACACAAGCTAGTGATGGTTTTGTGGCTATCGTTATTATTTAGCGATGTCAAATCAACAAGGCTAATCGCCTTGTTGTAGTAATTAATGGTATCTATAGTCAATTATCAAAATACCCTTAGTTGATTTCGTATAGTTGCTTGATCATAGTACATGCATTTTTTATTACAACAAATATAACTATTTATCTAGTATATTGAAAATACTAGTTTTCAGCAAGTGATTATACACTTTTACTCTTTCTATAGTGTTTATAGTCTTGCTTCATCTTCAAATATAATGTAAATTTATTTTTCTAGATGTTATACTGTTTTTGTAGTAAAGAAAATTAAGGCTATTATCTTGAAGCAAAAGATGTGTCGCCCGAACTTTAGTGAGCAAAATATAGATATACAGTTTTGCCTGTTATAATAAACATATGGTAAAATGCCTTATATAAAAAGAAGTGTAAAAGGTATTTTAATATAAAACTACTCTTTCACAAACAAATGGTGGGTTGTAACTATGTCAAACACGCATAGCAATCAACATTTATTCTCTCAAGAACCTCCCTATCAAGAGGCTGAAGGAGAGGAGTATATGAATGCGAAACAACGAAAACATTTTACAAAAATATTGCTAAACTTAAAACATCAGCTCATGGCTGATGTAGATAAAACAGTTTCACACTTAAAGGGAGAAGCAACTAATTTTCCTGATCCTGTAGATCGTGCAAACCAAGAAGAAGAGTTTAGCATAGAGCTTAAAACTAGAGATAGGGAGCGTAAATTAGCAAAAAAAATCGACCAATCACTAACAAGCATAGAAGAAGGCGAATATGGTTATTGTGAGAGCTGCGGAATAGAAATAGGAATAAAAAGGCTTGAAGTAAGACCAACAGCAACACAATGTATTGATTGTAAAACATTAGATGAAATCAAAGAAAAACAAGATGGAAATACTTAACGCTAGCTAATGTAAATAAATCGTGACGTCCTCCACGACCGAAAGGACGTGGCTTCCTAGATCAGATTAATCTGCTAGGTGGTTTCTAGGCTAGTTCTTCAACGATACCTACATTTCCATAGACTAACCCCGCATGCCCTGCGGTTGGCTCTGAAACAAGCGTGGTCGATGGACTAGCTATCTGTCTGAGCAGTAAATAGAAATTACGCTATGTGAGTATATTAGTAAGAAACAGCGTGCAGAAACAAGTACAATATTCTAAGAATTGCTAGTAAAATGTTATGCCTTATATCCCGTACCTAAAGGAGCGGGTTTTACGGCACTTTTTGATAATTATCTGTTAACTATTGTTAATAGATGGTTGCTTCTTTGCAATTGTTAAGTTTTTATACTAGTTAAATTAGATGCTCGTTTTGTTTCTATGTTTTTTTATAACGTCTTTTTAATTGAGACAGTTTTGTAATAAAGGATAATTTTTAATGATAAAAATAGGGGTTTTAGGCATAACGGGCCGAACAGGGAAACACATAATACCGCAAGTTATTAAAAACAAACATACAGCTATTTGTGCTGCTATAGCTAGCCCTAGTAGCAAGCTATCAGGAAAAAAGTTATCATATTTGTATCCCGATTTAGATGAAAAAAACGGTTCGCTAATAATTTCAGATAATCTAGAAAAAATCATTCACAATTTAGATGTAATAATAGATTTCACCACTGCAGAGTCATCAATAAACGCAGTTACTTTATGCAAAAAATATAATAAAAAAATAGTTATAGCAACAACAGGTTTAACTGAAAGCCAGTTAAACTTTATAAAAGAAGCTAGTAAAAAAACAGCAATTTTATATGCAGAAAACACAAGCTTAGGCATAAACAATATTTGTGCTTTACTAAAAAACATTGCCGATCCTTTTAAGTATGATGCGGATATAGATATCGAAGAAGCCCACCATAGATACAAAAAAGATTCCCCATCAGGAACAGCATTAAAAATTGCACGAGCTCTTTATGGAAATAAAGAAATAAAAAATAAAGATGTTTTTTTTGCTAGTAATATTAGCAACAATAACATACGACCTGAAAACACTTTAGGTTTTAGCATTCGCCGTAGTGGTAATATAGTTGGCGAACATAGCATTATATTTACTACAGATGAAGAAACTATAGAAATAAAACACAAGGCACATCATAGGAGTGTTTTTGCAAAAGGTGCGGTTAAAGCAGCAGAATTTGTATCTCAACAAGATATAGGTTTTTTTGGAATGGAAGATGTTCTGAATACAAAAAACATTTAGATTCTTTGTAATAGTTTAAAATTAACTTGACACTTCTATTAAAGCTGACGCTTAGCAACTAATAATACCCAGTCGTTTTTTACTAACCTGTTTTTTATATCAAAGTTCTCAAAGTATGTTTTTTCGACATGTTTGCTCTCCTTACTTTGAAATCCAGAAAGCAATATTAAACCGTCTATTTTAATAAGTTGCCTTAAAATAGGCTCAAGTATTACCAATGTAGAAAAACTGTAAAGATTAGCAAATAAAATATCTACTGGGTTATTTGGAACTTTATCAATGGTACAAACTTGTAGCTTTTTATCAGTTATATTATTATCCTTAGCATTTTTTTTAGTTTCTTTAAGAGCATTAGGATCTATATCTGTAGCTATTACTGATTTTGCGCCAAACAGCAACGAAGATATAGCTAAAATTCCAGTTCCGCAACCATAATCTAAAACGTAACAACCTTGTATCTCGCTAGATTCAGCTATCCACTCTAGACACAATTTAGTGGTAGAATGATTTCCCGAACCAAAAGAAATACCTGTATTAATAACCATATGTTGTATATTATTATTTGGTGGATGCTTCCATTTAGGGTGTATATATAGATTATTTTTAATATTAATTAAAGGAAATTCATCTATTGCTTTTTTCTTCCAATCTTTATTTTCTATCTCTCCTATTCTAATATAGCGAATATTAAAAAAAGCACTAATAGCATGTTTAACCTGCACAGCTATAGATTTATTATCAAATAAAACCACCATTTGATACTGTGGTAACAGGCTATCTTTACTATAGTTTTTTATGATAACATCTACAGCTCCTTTTTCCATTACAACAGCACTGATCTTAATAAAATTTTTTGGTTGAAGCGTTTTAGGAAAAGTCATTTGAACCCAACCCATGGTTACCTCTTAATTACTAAGTTGCTATTTTAAAGAGCATTTTATCAAAGGGAATGGATTATTGAAATTCGCTATTATTGTTAGTTTATTATAACTAAACAACTAAAGTAGCCTTTATGTTAAATAATTAAAAATAATTCAGCAAAAATATCTTTTCAAAAAAAAGGTTATATTATTAGATTATTTATACTTAACCAATTAATTAGTTACTATTAGCTAAATAGAGATAAATAAAACTTTAGCTTGCTGTTAATAAAGATTTACTTAGAGTAATTTATACTGAATTTACCATAGAAAATAGAGTTTTTACAATACTAGTGAGCTAGTAACTTTTTGCAACAGATTGTCTACTTTAAATTTTATTTCTCGGTTTTGTTTTTCGGTCTTATTATTAACTGATAGATACTCATAGCAGATATTAATAGCAGCCATCATAGCAATACGTTCAGTACCAATACACCCAAGACTTTTCTTGATTTCGGTAATTTTTTTATTTAAATACTCAGCAGCTTGCTTTAGCTGTGCCTCTTCATCTTCTTGGCACTGTATTCTATACTCTTTATCCATTATAACTATGGTTACTGTATGCATTTAAGAACACTCCAGAAAGAAGTTTATATTAAAATATTATATTACAGTATATCTGAAATAAAATTTACATACTACATACACTTTCTACCTGAAGGCGTATGTAGTAATTTACATCGTCCCTGAAAAAATAAATACTATAAACTTAAAGCTTGATTATATATCAACAATACTGATATTTATTTAAAGACTTGTATCAAGTTTATATTTTCATTATTTCTAATATCTTAATACTGTAATACAATAAAATTATATTTTGTTAATGTTTTATTAGACAAACTACACATTAGAAGTTTGCGCTTCTTTTACCTCAAAATCTTCTGGTAATACTGGTTCTTCTTGTTCAATACTAGTATCAATTTTGCCTATGATTGAAGAAATATTTTTTTTATAATCGTCTAGTTGTCTTTTCAACTCAGTTTCTCTATGTAATAATTCACTATTTATGGAGCTTAAATCTTCTACTTCCATTCTGGCGATTTCATATTTTTCTATTAATACTAAAAGTTTTTTCTCTAATTCTTGTAAATCTATCATTGACATAAGTAATCACTCCTCTGATCAAAAGATAAAACAAACAAAAGCAACCAACCTTTATTACAACAATATTACATCGATATTGTTTTTATAAAAAAATTATAGATGCTAATTAACTTAGTAAATAGCAAGAATGAAATAGTTATACACTTAAACTTTAAAGTATATATAGATACTACTTATTATAATTTTTTTTACAATAACTTTATTAAATACTGACACATAAAAAAAGCACTACATTGAAACTATCGCACAATATTTAATAACTTTAACCTTCAACAATAAAACAGTAAAAAAAAATTATTAATAGACAACAACGGTTTTACTAATATCTAAGAAAACAAGTGTTAAACTTTAAAATATCCCTCCATATTACTTATAAAATTATCACCTTTCGCCACAAAGCTTTTAAGAGTTTCTAGTTGCGTATATTCCTGTACTAATGTTGGTCTATTATTTCTTATATCTAATATATCTTTTTCAAGTTGAGATTCGCTTAACGTTTTACCTTGTTCTATTTCTTTTCTCATATGATCCACTAAAATAGTGGTCCCAGTTCTACCTACACCAGCATTACAGTTTACTATTGTAGGCTGACCTTTTCTATCCTTTAGTTCAGGTAATTCGCCTAAATGTTTTACAAACAAAGATATTGCCGCTAAGCGTCTGGGGTCACCGCCAGTATGATCTTTCCAAGTTAAATCATATATGCGCACATGTTGTTTTCCATTAATGGATAAAATATCTACTTGTAAACCATTATTACTATCTTTTATCGAATCTATCATTGTTATTGTTGTTGCTTGGCGAATAGTTTTATTGTTTTTTGTTTTAGCAGGGATATTTATTGTCTCCCCTATTTGTTGTGGTGGAAGTTTTTCATTTGGTTTTTTTCCGTCATTAAACTCACTTTCTTTAACAAGAGAAATTGATATCGGACTGTCATTTTCTGCCATCATTGCAATAAAATCGCCTGCTATTGATATATCGTTACCTTGTGTATAAGGGCCTTGAGCCGCTATATAGTTACTTCCGCCAATAGTTATTTTATTTGCATGATAAATATTATGCTTTGTGGCTGAACTGTGTATCGGACAAACTATACCTCTAAACTTGTTATTAACTGTCACTAGCTCCTCTGGCTGAAATTGTTTAGCTTTATCCCTTATACTTTGAAGCAACGCTTTAGTCTCTTCCGATGACTTTGTGGTATCTTCACGCTTACCTGACTGCAAACACTTTCCTAAAGCATCTACAGAATTACGTATGCTATTAATCGATTGTTCTTTTTTCAGCTGTTGTATTCCTTGAACATTTACATAAACCACTTCATCTGGTACTGGCACATCTTGAAGATTCATATATATCTCTTCTTCTGGCTTTTTTGTGTCTAGCAAATCCTTCTGAAAACTAGGAGATTCACTATTTATTTCCTTTAAATTTTCTGTTTTATCTGCGTCTATAGTGACACTTGATGCTTGTTGTGCTTTATTCTCTTTTGTGATTTTATTTTTTTGTTTGCTTTTTATTACTTTTCTGTTTTGCGTTGTTTTGCTGTCATTTTTCCTAAAACCAAATAAGGCCCCAATAGTTTTAGAGAACCAAGATTTTGATTGTTTGATAACAGATATTTTAAATCTAGCAAACAAACCTTTAGGTGTTTCAGGTAACGGCTTGTTGTATCCAGCAGAAACATTTTGTGTTCTTGTTGCTTGAGGCTTGTTTACTCCATCACTCCCCATAATTTATACATCTCCAAAAATTAAAGAATATAACTACCTTATTTTTAAATATTAGCATAATATTTCATGAAAAGTCGCTGATATAAAATTGTATTTTATTTCTACTCCTTCTAGGTATACAATAAGCTTTGATTTAGTGTTAATTTAGGAAATAAAACATGTTACAGCCAGATAACTTGCTGAGCTCAGAAGAAAGCACACCCAAAGATATTGGCATAACAAATAAAGTACGTCCTATAAAGTTATCTGAATATATAGGTCAAAGTGCTGTTGCAGAGCAAATGCGTATATTTATTGAATCCGCTATAAAAAGAAATCATGCGTTAGATCATACTCTTATTTTTGGGCCACCAGGTTTAGGAAAAACTACATTAGCTAATATTTTGGCTTATGAAATGCAATCAAAGCTACATATTACTTCAGGGCCTATTTTAGAAAAAGCAGCCGATCTAGCCGCTCTACTTACTAATGTAGAACAAGGAGATATTCTCTTTATAGATGAAATACATAGACTATCTCCAGCAATAGAAGAGATATTATATCCAGCTATGGAAGACTACAAGCTTGACATTATGCTCGGAGATGGGCCTGCCGCCAGATCTATTCGTTTAGATTTACCTGAATTTACTCTAGTAGGGGCTACAACCAGATCAGGGTTATTAACATCTCCATTAAGAGATAGATTCGGTATAATGCAAAGATTAAACTTTTATAAAGAAGAAGAATTAACAACTATAGTTTTAAGATCTGCTAAATTACTTGATATTTCGATTGATGATTTAGGAGCGATAGCGATTGCTCAGCGTTCTCGAGGCACGCCTAGAATTGCAAACAGATTATTAAGAAGAGTAAGAGACTTTGCAGAGGTTAAAAACAACGGTATTATAGACATCTGTTGTGCAAACGACGCATTAGAAATGCTTGGGGTAAACGACATTGGTTTAGACTATCTAGATATCAATTTATTAAAAACATTACACAATCATTTCAATAGCGGTCCTGCTGGAATAGATAGCATTGCTGTTGCGATAGGCGAAGAAAAAACCACAATAGAAGAAACAGTAGAACCCTATTTAATTCAGCAAGGATTTTTAATGAGAACTTCAAGAGGTCGTATATTAACAAATAAAGCTAAAAAATATCTGTTAAAATATTATACGACTGTTAGTTGATATATACACGCGGCAGATGAAAATGCTAGGTTTCAGGGCTAAAGAAAAAGATCTAATTCGATGCAAAATACTGCAGGAATGCAAATGCATTTCAAAGTGTTTTAACGATGAAGTAGATTTTTTTAATAGCCCCCAAAGGG
>CAKNAD010000083.1 GCA_929200515.1 Candidatus Gorgonimonas leptogorgiae
TTTACAAGTGGCAATGATATTGTGCATATCGTATCTGTACTTAAATTATAAACTACACATACCATCTAACAGACGGTATGCAAAAAGGATCTTAATAACAAAATGAAATTAACTATAAATTTCATCTTGCTTAAAGAAATAGTTAACTTCACGATTAGCTGATTCAATTGAATCTGAACCGTGTACAGCGTTTTGATCTATAGAATTAGCAAAATCTGCTCTGATAGTTCTTGGTGCTGCTTCTTTAGGGTTAGTTGCACCCATTAATTGACGATTTAATTCAACAGCATTTTCTCCAAATAATACCATTACCATTACAGGACCTGAGGTCATAAATGCTATTAAATCTTTGAAGAAAGGTCTTTCTTTATGTTCAGCATAAAAACCACCTGCTGTTGCTTCGTCTAGATGTAGCATTTTGCTTGCACGTACAGACAAGCCTGCTTTTTCAAATCTGCTAATAATTTCTCCGATACAGTTTTTTTTAACGGCATCTGGCTTAATAATAGATAATGTTTGTTGTTTTTCCATATTGAACTCTTAGTATACAAAATGTTATTAATAATACAGCCATATACCTTTTTAGAAAGTAAAAGCTATATATAACAGGCAACATGCTAAATAATAAAAATTATAATTTAAGTATTTTCTGCTAATCGTGTCATTATAACATAAAAATTCAATTTTTCAGCAAAAACTATCTTTTAAAGTGATATTCGTACAAACTGCTAAATATTATACATTTTTTAATTACTAAAAAGGCGTATTTTCAAGTCATAAAAAATACTTAAACATTTATTTTATCGTACTAAATGCTTAATATCCTGTACATGATCTTCAAAATAGAAGGTGTATAAAATCAAATTATAATCAATTGGGCTTTAAATTCCGCTATTTTCTATTATTCTGGAAGTATATTTAATACTTCTTTAGTTAGAAATTTGCAAGTTTTTCAGTAGCATATAATAAAACTAGCTTAACTAGAACTGTGTCTTTGTTGTAGAGTTACAGTTATATTATCATTGGAACCTAATTTATAAGCAACTGCTACAATTTCCTCAGCTGTCTCTGTAAGAGAGTAGCCTTCTTTGAGATAAAAATTAACTAAGTTGGCTATTTGTTGCGTTGTGAGTACATCGGTCACACCATCAGTTACCTGAATTATTGTATAGTCATCCCACGATCTATCTCGTGAGTCTCTTACAAATTTAGTGATTTCAGATACAGGACTTGTAGCGCCAAATAAATGATAATCTCCTATAGAAGATGCCATATTTAGAGCAGCGTTTACTCTATAGACGCCCTTTACATCATAAATAGATCCACCTCTTTTGGTAACCATCTTTTGAAAATATGGCTTTCTTAGATTTGGTGTAACGCTAGTTTGAACTGCTTTGCCACGAGGATCAATTATTATTGCTCTAGAATCTCCAACATTAGCTGTCCATATAGCATCGTTAGTGAGTATGCAGATATTTGCCGTTGTGCCTTGAGAAAAAGCTTTAGTGTATTTTTCATGCTCTTCGGGATCATCAGTTTTAGGTTTTAAATTTTTTATACATTTTTTTTCTACATCGACTGTAAGTAGTCTAAGCATGTTACATATAAAAATATTATTTATACTATTATTATTTCTATTCTCATCTATCATATTTAGCATTGCTTGATTTGTTAGATTCTCAACACATAATTTAGCAATGTCTTTGCCACTATGACCGTCGCATACAGAATTTATTGTTATAAAATTACCTTTAATGTAAACACTTTTAATAAAACTCATATCCTCCATATAAGGTCTATTTCCTTGTGTTTTAGCAGAGGCTGAAAGAAGTGCGTATTTTTTATAATTGCAATCATGTTTTTTACTATCAAGACGTATATTAGTTTTTTTTCTAAATAGTTTTGCTTCATAAATTAAACTACCAGATGGTTTATCAGTAACAAATGAAATATCTTTACTTGCTTGTTGGTTCATTTGTTCACGCCTAGCTTCTAGCATGTTATGCTTTAAATATTGTTCAAGTTTTTCTGGCGGTATTTTTTTTTGATCTTGTAATGCATTATTAATAAGCGTTTTTTCTGCTGGTCGCCAACGGTTATAAATTTTAGGAACATCATTAAATTGTTCATTAACTGATTTTTGTATTTCAGCTATTTTTTCTGGTGCTACTTTTTGATTAGTATCTAATTTTTCCTCTTGCTTTTGTAAAATTAGTTTAGGTATTACTCTATCATTTTTGGTTATACCGGTAAAATCAGTCAAACTTCTTACAAAAGAACAAAGCGTTGAGAAAACAGACCGAGACATTGATATTAATCCACTAATTATTACATTAGATAAACAAATTTGTCTACCTGTGTTATCTGTTTTTGTGTCATTTGTAATATTACTTCTTTCCTGGAGAGAAGCTTGGGGAGAATAAACTAATTGCTGTCCATTGCAATTTAATTGTAGCATTATCTTCCTATATAAATTAGTGTTAAGTTAATCAATACTTCTAATAGTGTATCATGTACAGGATATTATGTATTGAGTACGATAAAATCAATGTTTAATGCCTACATATATGATTTTACTATAAAAGTTTTAAGCTTTAATTATGCCGATATTAAAAGTTATCTAACTATAAATAGTACTGTTTTTATAGTGTTTTTCTCTTAATATCCTGTATATAATCTTCAAGTAGAAGTTGTATAAATATTTAATGAAGTCAATAAATTGATCTTTTTAAGCTGAAAATGAAAAGCTCTGTAGGCTACCTTATCATGTTCTGACATACCGTTAAATTGTCGATGGATTCCTGCAATAGAATCACAATTACCTTTGCTTAAAGCTGAAATTATACTGACAAATAGGTTGTTTAGGGCAATTGAACGCAACCTTTTAGTAAAGTTACATTCTTTAGCTGTTTCCTTCATACAAGTATTAGAAAATAATTTTTTTAGTAAGATATTTAATGATAAGATATTCATAGACTTCGCTTATGGTTATGATATTTTTATTATTCTATTTAACCACAAGTAAGCCTATTTTTATAGCTTTTTTTCTTAATGTCCTGTATATGACAGACGAGTAGTGGTATAAATTTTTACTTCAAAGTATTTTTACTTAATTTTTCTTAAGGATGTTAAATTATGGCAATATCTATTGGAAACCTGTCTAATAAACCAGTAACAGAAACTAATAAACAACCAAATAATATGGTACGTATAGCTGGGTTATCAAAATACTATAAAGATATTATTGCCGTTGATAGCGTAGATTTAAATATAAAAAAGGGGGAAATCTTCGCTCTATTAGGTAGCTCCGGATCAGGAAAATCAACATTACTACGGATGATAGCTGGTTTTGAACAAGCAACATCAGGAAGCATCTACCTAGATGGAGAAGAAATTTCAGAATTGCCTCCATACAAAAGACCAATAAATATGATGTTTCAATCCTATGCGTTATTCCCCCACATGACAGTTAAACAAAATATTGCCTTTGGTTTAAAGCAAGATAAACTATCTAAAGATGCTATACACCAACGATTAGAAGAAATGCTCAGATTAGTTCATATGGAAAAATTTGCTAATCGTAAACCAGATCAGTTATCTGGGGGGCAAAAACAACGCGTTGCTTTAGCACGTAGTTTAGCTAAAAGGCCCAAACTGTTATTGCTTGATGAGCCAATGGGTGCTTTAGATAAAAAACTACGAACTAAAATGCAATTAGAAGTAGTAGAAATTATTGAAGATATCGGTGTTACTTGTATTATGGTCACTCATGATCAAGAAGAAGCAATGACAATGGCAGAGCGAATTGGCATTATGGATAATGGCTGGATAGTACAACAAGGATCCCCTATAGATATTTACGAAAACCCAAGCTGTAAGTTTAGCGCAGGATTTATCGGTTCAGTAAATATTTTTGATGGTGCAATTATCGAAGAACAACCAAGCCATGTGATTATAAAATCTTTAGCAATAGACACTAATATTTATATAAATCATGGAATAAATTCATCTTTAGAAAACAAAAATATTTCTGTAATTATACGCCCTGAAAAAATACAAATGAGTAGACAAAAAATAGATAGTAAATATAATACTAGCAAAGGTATAGTTGAAGATATCGCTTATTTAGGGGCTCGTTCAGTTTACTATATAAAATTAAAATCTGGATTTATATTACAGGCTAATATTACTAATTCAATACGAACTAGTGATAATCCAACATGGGGAGATACAGTCTACATTTATTGGGATTCTCAAAATGCAGTTGCTCTTAGTTGATGACACTTGTATTGATTTGCGTTATACTTGCATAATGTAACAGCTAAAACTTCGTATCTTGCACCTAAATTCAAGTACTATTAAATTTAAACCATCGCTAGCACTTTTTTGCAAGAGATTTCTAATGAATCAAACCTATCATTTAATTAAAAACCTTATTTATAAATTCGAAATAAAGAAAAAACTAAATATTCAAGATAAAAAATTAATTATAGCCATTCCTTATTTTTGGTTTACATTATTTTTTTTATTTCCTTTTTTTATAATATTGCGTATAAGTTTTTCTGAAACTCAAATCGCTTCACCACCTTATACTAGTATTCTTGATTACAAGGATAAAGTATTAACCATAATCCTTAGTCTTGAAAACTATATTGAAATCTTTGCAGATAATTATTATTTACAAGCATTTTGGCAATCACTTAAAACTGCTGCATGTGCGACCACCTTATGTTTACTAATTGGCTATCCAATGGCGTATCGTATGGTCATTGCATCTAATAAGACACAAAAACTATTAATTATTCTAATTATGTTACCCTCGTGGATTTCATTTTTAATAAGAATTTATGCATGGATGGGAATATTAAAAAAAACAGGCATTATAAATAGTATATTATTAAAGTTTTCTCTTATCAGTGATCCATTAAATATACTAGGTACTCAGTTTGCTGTTTATTTGGGCTTAGTCTATACTTACTTACCGTTTATGATTTTACCTATTTTTGTAAATTTAAGTCGACACGATCAAATAATTTACGAAGCTGCTAGTGATTTAGGGAGTAAGCCTTTCTCAACTTTTTGGCGTATCACTTTACCGCTCTCACAAACAGGAGTAATTTCTGGATGTTTGTTAGTATTCATTCCTTGTGTTGGTGAATATGTAATACCTGAACTTTTAGGTGGGGGGAGTAATCCAATGATTGGTTCAGTTATATGGCAAGAATTTTTTAATAATAGAAACTGGCCCATTACATCAGCCATCTCTATTATTATGTTAATAATTTTGTTATTGCCAATTATTATTTTTAATAAAAAAACTAGAATATAATCTATTTCAAGGTGATTTTAATATGAATGATGACCAATTAGAACGTTATTGTAGGCAAATGATTGTATCTGGTTTTGATATAGAAGGACAAGAATTACTCTCCAATTCAACCGTGCTAATTATTGGGCTAGGTGGTCTCGGATGCCCCGCAGCACAATATTTAGCTAGTAGTGGTGTGGGTAATTTAATTTTAGCTGATTATGACACAATAGAATTAAGCAATTTACCTAGACAAACATTGTATACAAAAAACGATATAAACAAAAGTAAAGCTGAGATTGCTAAACAACGGTTATTGATATCTAATCCTAATATACAAATACAAAGTATAACTCAAAAATTAGATAAAAAAACGTTACAACCTTATATTGATAAAGCAGATATTGTGCTTGATTGCACTGATTCATTTGATAGCAGATTTGCAGCTAATCAGAGTTGTTTATTAGCAAAAACTCCCTTAGTATTTGGAGCTGCTATTAGAATGCAAGGTCAAGTGGCTGTATTTGATTTCCGTTACGAAGAATCTTCTTGCTTAGGATGTTTGTACGATAAAAATTCTTGCAACGAAGATTCTTGTTTGTATTCTGGAATAATTGGTCCAATAACAGGTATTATTGGTAGCATGATGGCTTTAGCAGCAATGCAACTAATTGTAGGCAATTATAATCTACAAGCCTTTAATAGTAAATTGCTATTGTTTGATGCTAAAAACTGGAGTTGGAATAAAGTAACTCTAACAAAAAATCAATACTGTAATGAATGTAGTGGTATAGTTCATAATTTAGAAAAGACTACAAGTTAATTTTTATAAAAAACCTCCCTAAATTTCATAAAAAAGGGAGATCTTAGCGTTATATTTATAAATAAAATGTACTATTTTAATAATTAATAATATAGACTGGTTTATTTATTATTAAACTAAAATTAGCCATTTTAAATTTAAAGTTATTATTTTCTATAATCGGTTTTAATTGTTTAATTGTATCTAAGAATTTATTAAAACTAGTGTCTATAAAATTAATCACTGTTTCTAATGTAGTAACTACTCTTCTAAATATACTAAATAGTTTAGTAGCAAATGTAGTTGAATTACTTGTTTGATTATTAACAGGAATTGTAGTTACTCTGGTGCTATCAGTCAAAGTAGTTGGTAGTCTTGTTGATCTACCTGGTTGTTCTGTATGAGTTATATTTTCACTGATAGTGTCTGCTGAGTCGCCAGGCACTTTATAGCTAGTATCCATGATATCCTCCTAGTATTAAGTAATAAATAGTATACATTGTTATCATTAGTAGCATTCTTACTAGTATCATTTTAAACTCTGGTGAATGAGAACAATAGTTACATATTTTTTTTATAGTGTGCAGAGTTTTATTAAATTGATTGCTAATAAATTTAGTACATTTAGTAAAAGCATAATCTAATTTAATTATTGCTCTGTTGTATAAACTTTTTACTTCGTTAACAAATAAAGTTACCCCCTGAGTTATTTTATTATAAACTGCGGGTGTTTTTTCACTGTTATGTTCGAGCTTCTTTGTTCTCATCTCTGAAGCATGAGCAAAGAGTGATTTACAACTTCTAATATCTGTATTCATAATTATATCCTTATATTTAACACTTATTTAAATAGAGTATATTTTTTATGAATAGTTCATTTTTTATTATTTTATTTTTCTATCTGAAGCCTTAGGCAACTTTACTTTTGCCCCATAAATAAATCTAGTCTTTAACCAAGGTAGTATTTTTTGATTTAATCGACACTAACAAAACACTGCCCTAGATAAAACTTATAATCACTTACTGCAAACCCGCATTTCCAACTGATACCTGTACATAGATTGATATTTTTTTGCTTTATGTGTTAAAGAAAATATTGATATTAAAACTTATTGCTTATTTATGCCACGCATATATAATATATACAACCTGAGTTAATTACTTACAATCACTATAAAAGATAATAAAAAAAGGTAGCTATGTGGATAATAATATAAAAAATTTGTGTACACTTCTAACTGATATACTTAGTTTTAAAAAACATAATGGCAATCCACAAGAAATTGTTGTGGATTCTAATAATAGAATAACTACTCCTCAATCATTAACTAGATTTTCAGCTAACGATGTCTCTCAAGAGACTGCACTAGAGAATGCTAGAGCAAGATTATCTGATAGGCTTATTCAGTTAAAAATTGATAATATCACTACAAAATCTGCAACTAATATAGAAGAAAGAATATATAGTGAAATCGAATCATTTTATGTTGAAAAAGGTTTTATGCCAGAGGTAATTAAAAATGCTATTGAGCTTAGTTGTGATCCATCATATGGTATGAATGAAGATCTCTTTACAACTCTTTTAGAACCTTCTAGACCATCGAATCAAGATCAATTAGCAACAACTAAAAAATATAGCCTTACCCCTTCGATTTTAGCCGACTTAGAACATCGTTTATTAGTAGAAGATTTTAAATTAGATCGTATTAGTGCTTTATTAAATAGCATAACACAATTAGCTACAGATGACGAACCAGAGACAATCCTAGCTATTATAAATACGTTACAAACGGAATATAATATAGGAAATCATCGTATTGTATACAATATTATGGCTATTTTGTTTAGCGATGATAAACTTATAGATGTAGCACTAGTTCAATCAAAAGATACGCTTCAAGAAAAACAAATAAGAGATACGTTAAGACTAAACTCAGAAAAAATTTCCCAAAGAGAAAAACAAAAAAATATAGAACGAAACAAACAACATTCACAGAAATCTTATGAGATGTCTTTGAAAGCATATCGATCTAACGGTTTAGAATTAGATAAAAAACATACCTTAGCCATAGGAAGACCGTTGATATGGATGGAGGGTTTTAACCCAAAGACTACTGTTTTTGCACATTCAGGATATGCTGATTTAAATGGAGATATTTTTAACACTATAGATACTCTATATGACGATAAAACTTTGCATGGTAAATTAAGTCTTATTAATTTTAAAATTATATTCGGAGAAGATTTTAATAATATAAACAAAACTATGGGTTTAATGAGGAAATTACACACCTTATTACAACCAGATGGTATTTTGGTAATTGATGTTCGAACTTGGAATGCAATTAGCGAAATAAATTCAAACTCTAAGTTTGCTGATAAAATATTAGCCCCATCAGGTTTTAAGTCCGACAATATAGTTGGTATTAATAGTAACAGAACACCTATTGCAGATCATGCTAAGGGAGAAGAAATATTTAATAAACATAAATATAGCACATCTGATGAAAACAATGAGATATTATATTTAATAGCAAAGAAATAAGTATTGCATACAAAATATTACTTACACAAAATAATTAACTATTCAATAATAACACCAAACCAATAAAATCTAGTAACAAAATAACTATATACTTGGCAGATGAAAATGCAAGTTTTCAGCAAGTGAGTATAAGTTTTTAGCTAAGGCAGTGTTTCGCGGGTTATACACCTTCAGGTAGAAGGTGTATGGTGTCGACTAAATCAAGAAATACTAACGCAAGATAAAAAAAAGCTTAGAAGTCTTGCCCTTTGAGTCTATTAAAAAGATTTACTTCATCGTTAAAACACTTTGAAATGCACTTGCATTCGGCAGTATTTCACCTTTAATTAAACTATTTTATTTAGCCCTGAAACCTAGAATTTCCATATGCTGCCTGTATATATTCAAACAGAAGATGTATATAATATAGAATAAGGAGTAAAATGATGTTGATTAAAAAAACTTCTAATTTGTTGCTTTAGGCTATAATTTGTCTGTGCTTCTGAGCTATTATTGTAACCTAAAAAACAAACACGATTATCATTATGCACTATGGCGTTATTATTTTCTATTGTTATACATATGTAATGAGTCTTCTCTCCATAACCACTAAAACAAATTATTGCTTTAATTTTAACTGGTAATGCATATTGCTTGCAAATATTATTAGTATCATAAATATTTATATAGTCATCTGGGAATTTTTTAGATAAAACTATATTTATTATTTTATTATGAGCATCCATTAAACTAAATCTATCGGTACTTAACAGACTAAAATACACTATAAAATTGTCTAAGTTAGCCAAATCTGCTTCAACTTTTTCAAACTTATTACCTTTAATAGGAATATCTTTATCACTTGTTACGTTAATACCCTGTTCTAATAGTTCCTTTTCGCTCCAATAATAAGTATTCTTCTCTTTAATACCAAGAATTTCTATATAATCATTTATAGAAGAAATATTTTGATCAGGTGGGAGTTTAATAAATAATGCGGGATTTTCAGACGATTTGCGTATAATTTTTTTATTACTTTGTTCATGGTGGTGTATTCCATCTATATAAGTGCAACATTTAAGATTATGTGCAGGGTTATCTAAACAAAGAATTGTTCTCATTGCTATAAGAAACAAGTTACAATCTTGACGTTGATTAGGGTTTTCTGATAAAAAGTAATCCTGTAATCCGTCACTTTCAATACCACCTTCTTTTACAAATTGTTTAAATCTATTAATTAAAATAATTTTTGCACTATTTAAGCGTTGTTCCATACTTTCTCTAGTTATAATCGTTTCTTCTCTAATTTTAACTTCACCTGTAAAATCATGATAGATTGACCATAAATAAATAAAAGAACTACGTATTTTATTAATTGTTTTATGCGGGTCTCGACTTGAAATTGTGCTAATTAATGAAATGTCTTCTATATCTAGCATAGATAATAAGAGTTTAATTGATGAATTAAGCCAACAAAATAGGCCTTCATTTTTTAAACCCAAAGGCTTAATATAAACAGTTGGATTTAATTCATACTTATTTCTAAATTCTTTTTTTTTTGTTAGAAAAGCTTTTTGATTAGAATTGATATAATTATTTTTTTTCGATAGCTTTGAATTTATACTGGTTGCACATTTTGTAAAAAATGTGCGACCTGTACGATACATATCTAGGTTTGGATAAAGATTATTTTTTCCAGAAGAGGGTAAAGTTGCATTATGTGTGAATTTATTCATTATATACATCAAACTCTATAGATTTATTTTATATTAATGCTAAATTAAAAAATAGTAGTAGTGTTTAAAATCTAAATACTGTAGTGCGAACAAATTAAAAATAATTTTATATGTTGGAAATGCAAGTTTTCAGCAAGCGATTATAAGTTTTTAGCTAAGGTAGTGTTTCGCAGGTTTAGTGTCGACTAAATCAAGCAAGACTAACCCAGGATAAAAGCTTATAAGGCTTGCCCTCTGAGGG
>CAKNAD010000084.1 GCA_929200515.1 Candidatus Gorgonimonas leptogorgiae
ATGCAACTATATTAGCAAGAAACAGTGTACAGAAACAAGTACAATTAAATGCTATGCCTTATAAAAATATTTTTATTTTTATACCAGTTTTGGGCTTAATGCTTGTATAATTCAATGTAATAACATAGTTAATACTAGTTTTATACATAAAAATCATAAAGAGCATAAACTCTCTTACACACAAAACTCTGAGTATATTAATGGAAAATACAAGCTATAAAGATAGAAATTCTTATGATGCTAGATCACCCTCAATGTCATTTAATCGTAGTAGCTTACGACCAAGAAGTTTTTGTTGTTTTTCTAGCACAAGACAAGTAAACGAGCCAAATAATTTGTGTTTGCAAATATTAAGTAATAACCATTTAGCACCCAGAAAAGAGATGGCTAATCTTGCTAGCAGAACAGTTAAGCAGCATATAGATTTACCAAAAGATCTTGAAGAACAAAAAAAATTACTGCACCGTGCTATAAGATTAGGAGATATACAAACTATTAAATCTCTTAAAGATCAAGGAGTGTATTTTCATTCAAAAGATAAATATGACAATAAACCTTTGCATATAGCCATTATGATGATGGGTAATGATGATACAACATTTCGTTATTTATTATCAAATTTCACAGTAATGGATTTATTGTTTGATCTTAACAAAGATGGATTTTCTCCTCTTGAATTGGCTATTGTTCAAAATAATAAGACAGCCGTTGAAATATGTTTTGATAACTATAATAACCTAGATATAAATAGAATTTATTGTGCAGAACAGTCTTTAATACAACTTGCATATAATCACAACAGCATGGATGTTATCGAGATTTTAGAAAAAGCTTCAGACTCAAAAACTACTCCAAGTATTTAACCATACAGGTGGCAGATGAAAATGCGGGTTTTCAGCAAGTGATTATAAGTTTTTAGCCAAGGCGGTATTTTGCGGGTTTAACTAAATCAAGTAATACTAACGTAGGATAAAAGCTTCTAAGTCTTGCATTCTGGGGGCTATTAAAATGTCTGCTTCATCGTTAAAACACCTAGAAATGCACTTACATTTGGGTAGTGTTTTGCCACGCAGATATATTAAATTGATTAAATAGCAATTTTAACCAATTTGCTGGAAACTTGCGTTTTCATCTGTTAAGCGTTTATACGGCTTATTTAAATATTTTTAAAGCTAAATGTATTGAAAGTACTCTAAAAAAATAGTATAATGTACTAATTATATACAAATTGGCAGTTGAAAACACATATTTTAAACGTCTACGAGTATAAAATACTTAAAATAATAATTAAAATACTTTTATTCTCAACCCTATATGATTTAATGATATTAAATAAGGAATTTAAATGTCTCCAATTTCATCTAGTATTAATAAAGCATATCGTAATTTACATAAAGCACATAAAAATTTTCCTGATGCTACTAGTATAAAAGAAAATGATTATCGCTGTCCACCAAGTTTTCCTGATAGAATACTTAATGTTTTGCGTATCCTATATAATAATACATTTGCAAAGCTTCTTTCAGCAAGAACAATTAGCACTTTTGTTTCAAAAGCAGAATACATGGAAAATAATAGATATCTATTGTGTAATGCCAATAAAAGCATGAGATTTATAGCCGCATCTTCACTTAATGAACTGCCAACTGACAAAAAAAATAATACTGATAGATTATTAATATTACCTATGAAGGAAGGCTGGAAGAATAATGTTAGTAGAAGTTATAATCCGCTACATCAGGATGCATTCAAAGCAGCTAAAGGAGAACAAAGGGGGGTAATAGATTTTTTAAACAATAGTAGTAATCAAAAAACCGCACAAACATCTTCAGCAATGATTTTTGAAACAAAAAACAATCAACAGGCTGATACTGCATTAGCTACACAATATAATACTGACGGTTTAATATTGTTTAATATGATACATAATAGTACAGGCTATAGTTTTATTGACACTGATGCTGATATTCATAACAATACTATTGCTTTATTTGATGCTGCTATTGTACATGCCCAACAAAACAACAAAAATAATATTCAAATTGACATTCCTATGCCAACATATGAAGAATGTAAATCGACATTCGCTACGCAATCTACTCAAACTGACTACAATAATTACATTCTTACACTAATATCATCTTTTGATCATTGTCAACGTGCGTATAAACAGATGAACAATATTGATATTAAGGTGAACTTTATTGTCGCAAAAACTAAGAGTAGTCCAGATAATGATAATACTAATGAAGCTATAAATTATACAAATAACTATTACCGTAACAATAGAACTAATGTTACCAAAGCAACCCAAAATTTTTTTACTACCCAGCAAGCTAGATTATCAAGTCGTAAGGTTGCAGTACATAATCCGACACAACCAAGGCTACCAAAACAACCAGCATCATTCAGACCAGTACCATTCGGAGTAGATCCATTCGGAGTAGATCCATTCGGACCACCGAAACCAGTACCATCCGCACCAGCCGAAGATCCAGAACTATCCAGACCGGAACCATCCGCACCACCTGAAGAACCAGAACCATCCGCACTAGAAAAACCAGTAGCAAAGACACATAATTATGCTAGTCTTAATAATAAAAACGATATTTTAGCTTACTTACAAGAAAATAAAAATAACGGAGAAACTATCAATTTATCAAATGATAATAATTTATTAACCTTGCAATATGGTGATCTAAGCAACTTATCTGGCAAAAATGTTGCTATCTCAATGCAACCTTACACAAACATGGGTCGCACAAACACAAATAATATTAAATACGAAACTTCTTTGCACTCAAATGGTAAGACTATACCAATTACATATTATCTTAATCAAGATGCTAATTCTAATAATGTAACACTGTATAGTAAGGATATAGATGACGTATCCAATGATGAACTGCGTATAAAAATGCTTGTTTTTTGCTATAGCGATGCTTTCTCAAATATTAACTCAACCACAAAAGACGATGAAGAAAAAAATATTTTTTATATGAGTGTACCAGTTAAAGATGCTTTTTATTCTGCCTCTTTTATTCTTGCTATGAATGAGTTACAAACAGAGACTGGATTTGATGATAACATTAAATTAGTTCTACAAGAAACAAAAGATGATCAAAAAAAGCTTGCAGATATCTCTGACTTTTTAAATGTGAGCAGGAAATCTTTTTCAAATATTGGTAAGACTGGTTATACTACTTCTGTTCAACAGAAACAACAGCAACAAGCTAATTCTGTATTTTCTAGCACCGATACAAATGCTACACAAACCCCCGCACAATCCTATGTGCAACCCTCTGCAACAGATCATGCAACAGCAACTTCTACACTGGGTTCTGCAGATCTTACAGCAGATTCTGCACCAGCGACTCTTGCATCAACTCCTGTAACTACAACTACAGCTACTACAAATATTTCTAATTTTTTACAAAAAAATGAAAATAATAATACACAAGGTATCTTTGTAGCTGATAATACAACCGTACATTATGGTGATATAAACCACTTCATACAACAAGATACTAATGGTTATCTTCTAAAAATAGTTGAAGTTGATGATATAAACACTGCTATTGAAAATAACATCGCAGAACATAACGATTTCTTCTCGTTTGAGAAAGACAAAAATACCATTAGATGCAAAATATGCTTTAATAATGTAGCAGGTGAAGCAAGAGTGTATGTGTCAAAAGATGATATGAAAATAATGGGTGATTATGGAAAAATATATTATAACGCTGCTACTCAGATATCTGAAGAGAGACACCCGACTCCAATAACTATCTATTGTAATGTACCTAAAAATGAACAATCTGGTGAATATTCCGCTAATTTCATAAGCAACATAGCCACTGAAGCAGCAAGAAAGTTTGACAAAGATATGGATGTTAATCTTAAATTAGTTATCCCCAATACAGATGGCAATACAAATAAACTTGATACTCTCTCTAAAACGTTGCAACGCTATTATTGTACTCCTGAGGCTCATGAGGATACTCCATTTAAAAATTACACTCGTTCACAATTTTTAGTTGCACCTAAGAGAATGCCACAAGGGTTAATCACAGGGAAATATAACAACATAACTCATAGTATTAACTCATCACATCTTTATAGTGATGCTAATTATATAAACAACATCTATGCTAATGCTAAGGTTGTCAGTGATCATCCTGCTGGTGATAACAATGTTTCACAATATTTCACTTTCTTAACTAATAAAAATGGAGTAATGGGACATGTTCAAGAATTAATTACAGGTGATCCAACGATAGCAAATCGTTTAGCTATATCTATTGCTGGCAATGATGGTCAACCAGCAGGCGGTCTGTTTGGTCGATATAAGAGTAAAAATAGTGATGATGCAGAAAAGTATCTTACAATGAATAAAGCTGAGTTTTCAAAAGGTGGCGGGCAAGAAGAAGCTGTTCTTAGAGAATGTTTTTTTAATATTATTAAAGATGAAGATATTATTTCAAGAATAAAAGACAACCGAGCAACTGACGAAGATAGGCAGTTAATAGAGAAAATATATGATGATATATTCACTGTCGACATGCAACCTGCTCACGGGCTATTCACTGGCAAAGCTGATGATTATAGAACAACCCAACAAATTGATTATGTGCATACCACAAACCCACAAGATTTTGGAACTTCTCGCATATTAAATAATATGCCACTAGGAACAAAAAAAGACTCTCCAACAGCAACTTTTATCATTAATTCATCTGCATGTTCCTATGAGGAAATCCCAGGTCGTCAAAAGCGAGCTACTGGTAGCATGTCAAGAACACAAAATCAAGAAGGCTATGACAATGCAGAATTTAGACATGAAACTATAGCAGTTGCAATAAGAGCATTTTTTGATACTTGTATCGCAGAAGGCAAGACAGTTGCAGAAGTTTCTCAAATTGGCACCAATATATACGCACCTTCTAAAGAGGCAAAGGAAGTATTGAAGCCTAACGGGCAATTAAAAAATGGTGAGTTTGCTAATATAGTAGATAATGTGCTCCAAGAACAAGTCGGTCCAAATGGTGAGCAACGTTGGCAATATTTAGAATCTATATATATTACTGATATACCACCGAGACCACAAAGGGCAAGAAGATAAAATTAATAACAGTACTATAGCTTTATTTGATGCAACAGTAACACAATATAGCTAATACTAGTTGTATCAAACAAAAAGATGATAATACACCTTTACAGATACACTTTCCACTTGAAGGTGTATACATTCTCTACTTGAAGATACATTTTTTTATCTGCCACTTGTATAGTCACAACAGTATGGATGTTATAGAGATTTTAGAAAGATTTCAAATTCAAAAACTATTCTAAACTTTTAGCTACAGATATTAATAGAAATTAAATATGAACCACAATATAAGTTTTTAGTCTGCTTATTCTAAGCAAGAGATATATATTTCTACTTTCGTATTAAATTAAAAACTCATAGGCTACAAGTATGAATAGTCAATTTTTAAAATCTATATCACAAAACTGCAATACTCAACAAGAAGTTATCGCTCAAAAAAATTTTTATGAGAAAATACATGAAAAAGCTCTTTATCATCATTCTGTAAAAAAAATAAGCGATACAGAAAAAAAAATTTTTGATGATAATGACGATATTTTTTTAGTTTTCGATAATCAAAAATTAAATATCGTAGAAAACAAGGTGTTTCCACGATACAAATATATAAAACAAGCTGTTTTATATGATTTTGATATATCAAATCAATTACCTGAATTAAAGAATGACTGGTTAGCAGGTGGATTAACCAGTGAGGAGGTTTTCTTAAATTTATTTAATAGAATACAAGACTTATATGAAAACTATAATATAACAGAATATCAACCTGTAGCTAAACATATCTACGAAATACAAGATAAACCATTTAGAAAATTAATAAACGAAACACAACATCCACTATCAGAAGAATCAAGAATTTATTTACAAGGTTCTTTAAACTATTATTTTGAAGTTTTAACAGATAAAGAACGTTTTAATTTACGAGCTGTAAAAATGAAGTACAATAACTTTATTTCAGGAAATTACGATGTGATTGCTAACTATGACAACACTTTTGATATTATTGAATGTGATTTTCCTGCTTTTATTAATTCACTAGCTACAAATATAATACAAACTAGAGAGATAATCCTTGATCCTCAGCAAGCTATGAAAAATAAATTTCATGCATTCAATAATCTATTAAATGATCTCAGCAAAACTATAAATGAAGCCTCAATAAAAGATACCGCTAATACAGAAATAACAGTGCAACAAATGTTAGAAAATTCAACTAACTTTTATAAACAGGTATCTTCAGAAGATTCTGCATACACTAAATATTTTTATTCTTTCATCATAGAAGAAAATATTAATAAATTAACAAGCATTCCCAAATTTAAAGATAATGATACTTTTTATTTATTATTCGAAAAACGACCACTCCGGTGTGGAAATTATCATTCTCACAATGGGCAACACCTTAAAATAAATGAACAATATAAACCAACAGCAACAGATAAAAAAATATTAGAAACAATAATAGCTGAACTTAATTATTACCCTTATGATTTTAAGTTTGGATTTCCTGCAATATATGCTTACCCACCAGAATGTTATCAATCAATAGCAAAATTTTGTTATGATTTAGAAAGTATAAATTATAATGATGACTTATTGGGATATAATCAAATCATTAAAAAAGATTGGCGTGCAGCTAAAATAACATATGGTGATTACATAACAGGAAACTATAAAGTAGTATTAGATTCTAATTTGCAGAGAATAATAGCTACCAAAGATGAAAAATTTAAAGATTTACTTTCTAAATTAGCAGTTGTTGTAAAAGAATGTAAAAGTTTTATAAATGATTACGCACCTGAAGAATATGATGCATCTGTAGAAGATATTAACACGAATATGGAATATAAACTTAGTGTATTGCAAGCTCTGTTAATTCCTATTAATACACAATATAAAGCCTGCACGATAAAAGATTTTTGCTTAAGTGCTAATTTAACAATAGGAGCTACATTTCTAGAAAGTGCAAAACGCTTTAAAAAATATTCATCGTAATATCGTGAAACCACGGATGGTCAACTCTTTAATAATAAGCAAGTAATTAGATAACTACTATTTTAGCTTGCTCTATTGTAGCATTTAGAATATCTTAGCTCCCTCTATCAATACTAACATGCAAGTAACCTAAATTACTGAAAATAATCATCTCTAATTAAAAAATATAAAATATTGTATTTTCTCTTATTCTAGTTATAATGTTTTTTGTATGCCTTTTTATACAAGCCATGACACTAATTATGATGTTTACCCCAAAAACTATCTTACATACACATTAATGGTATAAACATGGACACAAGTTATGACTACATATTAATGGTCACCACTATATGAATAGTAAGTTATCAATAGTATATATAGCTATAGGGAGCAACTTAAACAACCCTCCTTTTCAAGTAAAAAAAGCAATCAAGGCTATTAACTCTCTTTCTAACACTAATTTAATTTCACACTCAAGCTTATATAAAACTAAGCCTTTAGATTTTAAAAACCACCCAAATTATGCCAATGCCGTAATTAAAATATCTACCTATTTCTCGCCTATTCTTTTACTAAAAGCTTTAAAAAACATAGAATTTAATCATGGTAGAGTTTATAATGAACGTTGGGGGCCTAGAATAATAGATCTAGATATATTACTATATGATAATCTAATATTAAACAGCCAAACTTTAACTATACCTCATTCTCAATTAAGATTTAGAGATTTTGTATTATTACCATTACTCGAAATTTCTCCAGAGCTTATACTGCCTACAGGAGAAAAATTAAAAACAATTGCTAATAACAATAAAGAAGTTTATATTATAAACAAAACCACACTTGTTTATAATTCATCTACCTTTTCAAATAGCGTTATATAAAAACAACATTCCTAAGGTTCATATACTATAGCGTCTTTTTATCCCTCAGGCACAAAAACATAAAAATTAAAACTTTGATATTTATTTTCTTTTCATGTAATAAATACAGCTATAATTAGATATGGTTACTGTTGTATACTTTTAGAAACTTAATTTTTAAGTTATCTATAACATTAAATTTATAGCACATAAATTAATCTATAAACGTTAAAGTATTGCAAATATTATTAGCAGGAGTTATTTTATGGTGGGTAAAAGTAAGTCTTATAAAAATTCAATATCACGTTTTTTATCAATGTTATTATATGATAGAGTCATTGCTATTTTTTTATTAGGCTTTAGTGTATTTTCTTCTTATTTCATTATATTTAAAAATCTTGATGATATCATTGAACAAACACATTTAGTATATGATCAAGACACTATGGTATTCTTGTTGCCATTAATTATATATAGCTTACGCTTTATTTTTGCACCTTTGATCGATAGAGTGCAGTTGCCATTTTTAAACTCTATATTAGGCAGACGTCGGAGTTGGATTGTTTGTTCTCAAATATGCTCTTTTATAGTAATTTTAATGTTATCTATAGTTAATCCAGAAAAATATTTCTCTCTCTTTTCTTTATTTGTGACAATATTAGCTATATTTACATCTATTAATTTAATATTAATAGATGCCATAAGAATAGAGTCAGGGACTAAAAATTTACAACCCTTATTGGTTGCAGCTTTTATGCTAGGTTATACATTAAGCAACCATACATGCGATATTCTGTTTGATGCTATAGATAGTTACCTAGGGGTTTACGGGCACTATGATTTTAGAGTTTGGTCGATATATTTTGTATCTATATCTATCATATCAGTAATAGGAATTATTACAACTTGTTATATAAAAGATCCTGAAAATGACGAAGATTTAAATTTATTAGGTTATTCTAAATACGACTATTATAAAACATTTATTCTTTATGTTTTATCCATAGTGGCATTTATCTTTATATATTCATTTTTATATAATCAATTATTTGATAGTGTTAAATCTAATCTAATTTTGCAAGGGTTATCTAACTCATTTATAAACTATTTAAAAAATATATCAAGCATTGTGGTAGCCCTAATTTGTATGATCATAATATTTTATTTTATAGATTATCTCAAACTACTTCCACATAATCTATGTACTAGTATTAGCACTAATTTTTTTACTGACTTTTTTATCAAATTTAAAGAAAGTGCAATGCCATTATTGCTTTTAGTTATAATATTTCGTATACCTGAAATTACAGGTGATTTTATATCCGATAGTTTTTTTAGTGTGAAGCATTATAATATAGAGGATATTAGTAATTTAAAATATAATATAGCACCAATAGTACAATTAAGTGGTGCTTTTCTTGCAGGATTTATCGCTCTAAAAATAGGTATGATTAAATCTCTAACCTATGGTGCAGTTTCTTCATTGATTGGTATTATATTAATTCTCTTAAGTGGAATTAATCTCGCTGATACACAATATATATTTTTTTTTAGTACTCTCCATTATTTATTCTTTGGGTTTTCCTACACAATTTTTATAGGTATGATTTCTGTTATAGTATCTAGAGCATATAGTGCAACCCAGTTTGTACTTTTTTATATAGCATCGTCTATAATTGCAGAACTAATCAATAATTATATTTTATCTATTATTAATGTACATGGAGAAATTGAAACCTTATTTCTATTAATTATTTTTTCTATTGTAGTAATTATGCTAACGAATAGAGTAAAGAATATTCTTATGAATATGTTTGCTATAAAAACCTAGAAGTTGAAGGTGTTAGCCTTCATAACTATTAATTCGGTGCAAAATATTGTAGGAATGCGTAAACCTAGTAAAAATATTAATATTAATTATTTTACATAGATACCAAAAAGAATTTTTAGGTATAAATTATCTACGAAAGTGCAAACGTATACCAATTAACTAGTTAATTGGTATATAAAAATGAAGATATATTTTGAAGGTGTTTTAACAAGTCATTAAATTTTCTTGTTTAGTGTTGTTGCGATTAAACTAATTGTTGACTAGACTCCATTTCTATAGGTTTATTGTCTTTAGGTAGACATAAGCAAGATGGTAGATTCTTCTCTCCATTTTCAACATATACGCCTTCACGCATCCAAAGTGCCAATCCTAAAACCATTAGTCCAGCACCGAAAGTTGCAGCCCCTGTACAAATTCCACCTAGTATGCTAGAAGATGCGGCCGTACCTATCAATCCTGCTAGTACAGAAAGCCCCAAATTAGCTGCGGATACTAGTGCTACTCGCCTTCCAGATAGTGTTTTTCCATCCGCATTTTGATTTTTTGCATTGTTTGTAAGATTTTGGTTAGGTGTTTCTGTAATCCTAGAGGGATTATTTCGCATAGCACCAGGTATAAGATAAGTTCCGTTCATTATGTATTTCCTTATATATTTTTTTAAATTAATTTTGATACTATTAAGTTATAGTAAATTTAATAGTTTTATACACATGGCAGTTAGAAATGCAAGTTTTCAGCGAGTGATTATAAGTTTTTAGCCAAGGCAGTGTTTTGT
>CAKNAD010000085.1 GCA_929200515.1 Candidatus Gorgonimonas leptogorgiae
TTATAATCACTTGCTGAAAACTTGCATTTCCAACTGCCACGTGTATATTTAACCTAGAGCATGTATTTTGAAGCTTGTTCTGTATTTGCGTACTATTGACATGATCATTATAATAAATTATTATTTTTTAATCAAGGTCTATAGTATTAAAACTCGTATATAATTACTATTGAAACAATATACGCAACCTTGATTTTCTTAACATATAACTAGAATGTATTTGTATTATAAACCTGCTAAATCTAAAAAATTTTCTAACAACTTACTAGATTAAAGCAAAATTATAATCCATTATTAAAATAACAATAGGAAATTATTTTGTTAAAATATAAACTTATTAAAAAAATAAATTCATTCGCATTAAAAATATTATTTTGTAGCTATTCTTTAAGCGGTTTTGCAGGTGAGTCTGACATAAAAGAGTTAGAGCTAGCTAAACAAGAAAAATATATCTTTAATTCACTCAATTCATTTTTTCAAGCTAAAACAGAAGACAGTGAAACAACAGTAAATCGTATTGTTTCGCCTTACGGTTTAGAGGGCTGTCTTGCTACTTATGGTAAAACGCAGTGTACGCCTTCAGAAGCAAAAAACGACTTTGATAACCGATTAATAAAATTAGGAATAAATCCTAATATGCCTTTATCTTCAAAAAAAGAAGATCAATTACAACTGTTAACCGCTATATTAACTAGAGATGAAGTAAACTCAAAAGCTACTAGTACATTAAAAGATATTTTCATCGGTGAACATTTATTACAACAAGATAATAATGATATAATTAAAAACTACAGAAAATCCTTTCAAGAAAAAATACAAAATGCTCTCGCTGAAAAATTTAACAGTGGCCTTAACTTAGATTATAAAGAATTTTGGTCTCCAGCTCCAGTATATTCTAATACTTATTTAAAAGTGGTATCGGCTATCAAGTTTCAAGATGATTGGTATGGTAAACCTTTTGATAGCTTAGGCTTACGTGATTTTTATACAAAAGATAATAAAAAAATACAAACAGATTTTATAGAAAAAACTGTTATAACCACTTTTGCAATAGATAATACCAGTAATTGGCAAGCGATACGGATATTTTATAAACATAACTATTTTATAGATATAATCCTACCAGCTGAAAATGACAAAACTACCGATGAAAATAAAAAGCAGATAATATGCTCTCTTATTAGCGAATTAAACCAAAATAAAGACAACAGCAGACAAGAAATCAATATCTTCATGCCTAAATTTGAACATAAGCAAAAGAACTGCTTAAACTACTATACACAGCAATTACTAGTAAATTTTAAACCAGATTACAAAGATTTTTTAAAAGATCCAAATTTTATAGATAGTGCTAGTATCTATCAAGACTGTTATATAAAAATAGATGAAGCAGGTACTACAGCAGAAGCTATAACTAGTCTGACGGCCACTGATGGCTGTAGTATGTCAAAAAATTTTATAGTTAATAGAAGCTACTTCTTTGTTCTAAGCGAATATAATGAAGTTCACACTAGTAATGATCCTTTTGAAATAAAAAATATAATAATGATAGGAGAGGTTGGCAACCCATCTGAACAATTAATAGTACCTAAATAAGTTTAAAATACAGTACTGTATTTTACCTACCTATTACATGTAGTAGCTCAAACCTAACCTGACAGCAACTTTAAAAACTAAAATTCTGTGAGCTTATATTTGAGCTAAGTTACTTTCTACTCCTTCCGTTTAACCATCAGGTATCGATTTAGATCCTTTATCTATAATTTCTATAGCATCTTTAAAAAATTTTATACAATCTTTTTTTGCTAATCTCCACACAATATCATCTAATACTTCTTTATTTTTACAATCTTTACTCTGAACGAAACCTAAAAACATTTGCAGTGAACGACGAAAGCACTGACGGTTTTCAGCATCTAGAATATAATATATTGCTTTAGACTCTCCATTATTAATAGAATCTCTAGTTATATTTAGAGAACATTTTATTAAACGCGTAAACAAAATATCATCTTTAGAAAATTTAGCAACATCTTCTACACTTGTAAAACCATACTCTTTACCACCTAATTTTGTGCTATCATCTTGATAACGCGGAAAAATATATGGAAGCCACGGAGCCGATGTTATTTTTTGGTTGTCAATTTCCGTTAAAGCTTTAGTATATGATGGACATTCATTTATACCACCATTTTGTACTTTTTTTATTAAATTAACTACATTAGATTGATGTTGATCTATGTTTTGCGTAACTTGCACCCTACCTGTTTTGGCTGAAGTAGTCTTAATTCCTAAAAAAGCTAAAAATCTACTAAATAAAGACTTTTTTTTAACTTCTGGTGGTTTATCCTCAACGTGCGATGACCACAGCATTTTCTTTTTATACTCTGCATTATCTAATCCAAATTTATCAATTTTTGCTTCAAAGGCATCCATTCCAAATTTTTTTTTAGTCTCTTCTACATCATCAGGTTTAGTATTTTTATATCTGATTGGTGGCTTTTTAGGTATTCTCGGTGGTCTGGCTCTTTTCTGTTTCGGGAATCCTTGACTACTATGTCGATCAGCAACGGTTTCACCTTGTTTGTCATTCTGAGCTAGGGAATGATCTACAGGAGGTAATTCTAGTTCTGATTCCTCTCTACTATCATCTTCATCTTTAGTTTTTAGGGGGATTTTTTTCTTAGTTTTAGGATTTTGATTAACCTCTGGCGTAGAATATTCAGATTGTTCAGGTTCGCTGGTTATTGATTCTGAATGCTCATTGTCAATATTTATTGTATTTTTTTGATCTAAATCTGGGAATGGCGTACCGCTATCGGGAGAATTATACCTATAATCATTAGTTGTTTTTACATCTCTAGTCACTAATTCCTTAAAAAAATTTTTAATATTCCTAAATTTATTAGCTAAATAGTTACCAACATCCTGCAATATCCTAATAAAACGAGATCTATGCTTTACTGAACCGTCATCGGTATCCTGCGCGGATTGTCTTTGAAGACCAGCTGGTAAATCTGGTTTACTTGGTGTTCTTCCTACTTTACCAGTATCTAAAGGCATCCCTACATCTCCTGTAACAATAACCAAGTAATTTATATGGGTTTTTGTTAAAATTTTACATCTTTATCAACAAAATACGTAATATAAAACTTAGTTTACTCTCACCAATTTACATCCATATTACCCATTATAGTATAATAATGTCACTTTTCAAGATACCCAAGTAAAATTAAAAAATAATAAAAACTCCATTTTATAATCTTGCATAATAGTTTTAATATTATTGCAAAATTATAAATATGGAGTTGTTTTTAGCAATCTAAAAATTTAAAGTTATTTTTTCCATAACTTAGATTTAAGCCAAACAAAATCTTTTGGAATAGCTTTTATTTTTTCTGGAGTAGAGTATATAGCATAAGGTAGATTAGATAGTAGTCTAAAGCCTAAGAAGAATGTAGCACCAAGAACTCCAATAGTTGAAGCTACACCTAAATCTACAGGAAGGAATGAATCCTGCCCCGTACTTTCTAGCAATCTATTTGCAGTTTTTGCGACAGGCCGTACATTGTTTACGTTTTCTAAGTAAAATACCATAGCAGGGAATATCAGTAACGCACCTATTGCTGGTATTATTTTAGATTTCTTTATTAATCCTTGCTTAAATGCTCGTCGATGTAATTTACTTTTAACTAATGAAGATAGAAATCCACAAGCACCGATAATAAGTACAGCAGTATCTGCTGATATTGCGATACCTTGTAAGATATTTGCTAAATCTGCAGTTTTATTTAGCTCTAGCAGTTTATCTTTTTGAGCATCCGTAATCATTACATTTTTAAAATCAACACCATCAGTACAATCATCAACAGAAGTACAAGAGAAATTACCGCCTTTTTTATATTTAAAAACATAATTATCTTTACTTACTTCGTTGCCAACAGCATCAACGTAATTTCTTAATATAGTACCAGAGGCAAATATATATTTAAAAGATACGCCGCAAAGAACAGTAGCTCCAGTAACAAAAACCAGCTTAAATAAATTTATTGCAATATTTGTATATCTACCTCTTGGCTGTTCTTTAGCTGCTAAACAATTTTGTAACGAAGCTACATTATATATAGAATTAATATTACGATCTGATAAATATTCTTCTACAATAACATCTAGTTGTTCAGTATCATTTTTTTCAATATTACCTGTATCTTGAAGTGCTAACCTAGATCTAGAACGTAACTCTGCGATATCTTCCATATATGCTTCATATTCTAAGTCTTTGTCAGGCAGGGGAGATATACCTACTACGTAACCTAGACCAGTACGCATGAATATTTCATCGATTAACTGATAAAAGAATATTGCTCCTAGCATTGCGGTATAACAAAAATTAAAAAAGTATCCGACATTGTCGTGCATATCTAATGCTGTTTCATTACTAGTGACACTTTCGTACATCCATCTATATGCATCACCAGCTGTTTTAGCATCGATTAAAGAATAAGCATAAGCTAAATATAATCCTATACTTAATCGTACAACACTCCACATTGCTTTTATTATATTTTGCCTGCTATCTGGTATACCTTTAATCCAATTAGATAACGTCTTTTCTGTTATACCTAAACGGGCTTTATCAACTAAAAAACAAATATTTTCTATAGTTCTCGGTACAGTAAATTGCGCTGCTAAAATTAGTTTTGCCGTTACAGAACCAGTTTTTGCTATAATAAGAGTATTAGCACCACAAAAAAATGGAGTAGCAGCATATAGCATGGCTTTTAGTAGCCATAATCTGCTGTTCATAAGATCAAAATTATCTTTATTTAATAATCTTTCTAACGATAAAAAAAGTTGCTTGTCTAATGCATCATCAGGTATATAATCCTCTAAGTCTTTCGGTACTGTTTCAGTTTTGTCATTAAGGTCTATATTTTTTAATTCTAATTCTGTATCAGAAGCATATAACTGGGTAATATTGAAAAAGAAAAATAGATTTAGAAACATTATAAATGATATTATTTTTCTAGTGTAGTTATTAAAATAGTATTCTATAATCATATTAAAACTTAAAATATAATCAAACAATAAACTTAACTAATTTATAAAAATTAGCATATATAACCTAATTTAATTTATACCGCCTTTAAACAATTTAAACTTTTAGTTAACATGGCAGCAATAAAAATTATTAACTTAATTTATAATTTTTATTTTAATTTAGGTTGAATACAGCTTCTAATTAAAGCTGTATATATAAATCACTAGTAAATTAATAATTTACTACAATGTTGTTTTTTTTGTTTTTATCCTAAAATTATAGTTTAATTAAACCAAAAATAAAAGTTAACATTAGCTTATACAGTGGTATTTAAAACATTAATTAAACGCTAATATCATAAAATAAAACATAATATTTTAAAATCAAATTGTCAAATATAAATTATTGAGATAAACAACATAAGGAAGGAAAATAATTTTATTAATAGAAAAAAATAATTAAATACTAGATACTACAAACAGGACAAACAAATTACTTATGATTAACTAACAAAACAAGCATAAGTAAAAACTGTTAATATGTATACTACTGCTGATACCACCAACAATTCAAATCTATATTATAGGTATTAGAATTGTTAACATACTTCAAATATTTATTATGAACAATAAGATAATCAGGAAGGAACCATAATGGAAGTACTACATATTCATGTAACAATACTCTATCTATTGCTTTCAATGCAGTTAACAGTTGATCTCTAGATTTAGCAACTTCAATTTTTTTTAACAAGCTATCTATAACATTTAACTTAACTCCAGATAAATTTCTAGAGCCTACGCTATCTACCCAATTAGAATTCCAAAAATTTGCTTGCTCTGTTCCTGGAGAAGGTGTATGCGGATAACTATATAAAATCAAATCAAAGTCATGATTGCGCTGTCTTTCAATGTATTGACTAATTTCTACAGTTTTTATTACTAGTTCAATACCTAATTTACTTAATTGTTTTTTTATTGATCCTATTACTGGTTCATGTTGTTGATTTACAGTTAAAAATTCTAATTTTAATGGCTTATTGTTATCATTAACTAATTGATAATTCTTTAAACTCCAACCAGCACTTTGTAGTAAATTAAAAGATTTTTTTTGTTTTTCTCGAATAGATTCTAATTGAATAGGGTTATTCCATTTCACAGAAAAAATAGAAGATGGTAATTCATTCTTCCATAGTGTCAATAATTTTTTTTCATTTTTTTCAGGAATACCCCTAGATGCAAATTCTGTTCCATCATAAATACTTTCTGCACACTGATAAACATTATAAAATAAATTTTTATTTATCCACTGAAAATTAATAGCATAACTTAGAGCTTGCCTAACTTTTATATCTTGTAAATATGAACGTCTTTGATTAAAAGTTAAAGTTACGGTTTGTGGGTTTTTGTTAACAATAGTTGTCAGTTGAACTCCTTTAGTAATTAAACTATCATTAGTTTTATACTCATACCATTCTTTAGGATTATTAACAACTTTAAAATTAATACTACCTTTTTTTACTGCTTCAGATAAAACATTGGCATTTAAAAAATATTCGTAAATCATAGTATTAAAATTATAACGACCTTTATTAACAGACAAATCTTTTGCCCAGTAATCATTATTTCTAACATATTTTATTGATTTACCTGGCACTACTTCAGAAATTTTATAAGGTCCACTTGTAATAGGAATATCAAATCCTGTAGCTGTAAATTTTCTGCCGTTCCAATATTTTTTAGATAATATTGGCATTTGTCCTAAAATTAAAGGTAACTCTTTATTATTATTATTTTTAAATGAGAATAATACCTCATTGCTGTTTATAGTTTCTACCTTAGCAACATCTCGGTAGAAATTTTTATAAAACGTTTTACCCTCTGTAGTTAATATATCAAAACTAAATTTAACATCATCAGCAGTTATTGGTGAATTATCATGAAATTTAGCTTTAGGGTTAATATAAAACTTCACCCAAAAATTATTGTTGTCTACTTCGATATATTCAGCAACTAAACCATATTTTGTAAGCGGCTCATCCCAAGATCGAGATAACAAAGTATCATAAGTTAACCCTAATCCAGTAGCTGGTACTCCTCTATCAATATATGGCATTAAGCTATCAAAACTTCCTACTATACCTTGCTTAACAGTACCACCCTTAGTAGCATTAGGATTAACATAGTCAAAATTAGTAAAATTCTTCTGATACTTAGGCTCACCATAAAGACTAATTGCATGCTTTTTTTTAGATTGCTTTATTTCATTAGCACTAGATTGTACTGTAACAATAATTAATAATAACAAGCTAATAATTACTTTTATTTTATTAATAGATATGTGCATGTTCTATGATACCCTCTCCATAAAATAAAGATTTGTTATTTTTAACCTCATTACTACTTTAAACAAATAAAACTTATCTGCCAAAAAAACATACCATATTTATTCAGATACTGGTAAATTCTCATCAGATAAAATTTCTTCAGGTAAATCTTCATTATTTTCATTGCTTAAAAAATCATCACTTACTCTAGATAAACCAACTAATTTTTCATTTTCAGCAAGGTTAATAAGTTTTACACCTTTAGTATTTCTGCCTGATAATGAAATTTCATTTACTCTAGTTCTTACTAGCGTTCCTTGATCTGAAATAAGCATAACTTCTTCATCACCCTTAACCGCAATTGCAGCGACTACTGGTCCATTACGTTGGTCTTGTTGCATTGCTATAACACCACGAGTCCCTCTTGAAGTTATTCTAAATTTATCTAATTCTGTACGTTTCCCAAAACCATTTAAACTTGCAGTTAATATTTGAATACCATCTTCAGGAATTATCAGCGATATGACTGTTTCATCTTTTCCTAAGAGCATACCCCTCACACCCATTGATGTTCTTCCTGATGGTCTAATATAACTTTCATTAAACATCACAGCTTTACCTGAACTAGAGAACAACATAATTTGACCATCGCCATTAGTAACTTGGGCGTCAAGAACGCTGTCATTTTCGTCTAGAGAAATACCAATTAGACCACTTTTTCGTACTCTAGATAAAATAGGTAATGGGAATTTTTTTACTTTACCTAATTTAGTTACTATAAGAATGAAGCAACCTTCTTTAAATTCATTGACTGGCAACATAGTAGTTATTTTTTCATTTTCATCTAAGGGTAATAAATTAACTATAGGTTTGCCTTTAGTATTTCTGCTAGATTGCGGTAATTGATAGGTTTTCAGCCAATAAATTTTACCATGAGTAGAAAAACATAAAATATGAGTATGAGTATTTGCTATCAGCATATTTTTAACAAAATCTTCATCTTTAACTATGGCTCCAGATTTACCTCTACCACCACGTTTTTGTGCCTGATATACACTTAAAGAAGTTGTTTTTGCATAGCCTTGATTAGAAAGAGTAACTAACATATCATCTTCTGGTATTAAATCTTCATCAGATAAATCTAATCTTGAACCAATTATCTCAGTTTTGCGTTCATCTCCAAAATCATTATTCATACTAACTAGCTCTTCTCTTATTACTTTACGTAATTCATCTTCGCTAGCTAATATTGTTTGCATCTCTTCTATTTTTTTAAGAATAATTTTATATTCTTCCAATAGTTTTTCATGCTCTAAGCCTGTTAACTTATGCAAGCGCATCTCTAAAATAGCCTGAGATTGCTGTGGTGATAGTCGGTAATAGTTTTCTTTGATACCAAATTCTTCTGATAAATCTTCTAAAGTACAACCGCCTGTATTATGTTCTTGTAGTAATTTTTTTACAAAACCGCAATCCCAGTTATGAGCTAATAATTTACTTTTTGCTATTTGTGGAGTTTCCGAAGTTTTGACGATTTCAATCATTAAATCTATGTTAGATAAAGCAACAGCTAAACCTTCTAATAAATGACCTTTATTTTTAGCATTTTTTAATTCAAAAACCGTTCTTCTAGTGACTACCTGTTTTCTGTGAGTTAAAAAAGCTTGTAACAGTTGCTTTAAATTAAGTAGTTCTGGCTTGCCATTTAATAAGGCTACTAAATTAATACCAAAAGAACATTCTAGTTGTGTTTGTGCATATAAATTATTCAGTAATACTTCAGCGCTATCGTTACGGCGAACTTCTATAACTACTCGCATACCGTCTTTATCTGATTCATCTCTGATTTCGCTAATGCCTTCTATTTTTTTATCTTTTACTAGCTCAGCAATTTTTTCTAATAACCTAGCTTTATTAACTTGATATGGCAATTCAGTGATAATTATTGTTTGTTTATTTAATTTTTCACTAGTTTCTATCTCAGCTTTAGATCGAATATATATTTTGCCTTTACCCGTACGATAAGCCTTAATAATACCAGATTTACCACTTATAATAGCAGCTGTCGGAAAATCAGGACCTTTTATATATTCAATTAAATCATCAATGGTAAGCTGTTCATCTTCTAAAAGTGCTAAACATGCATTAATAACCTCAGTCATATTATGAGGTGGGATGTTAGTTGCCATTCCTACAGCTATACCAGATGAACCATTTATAAGAAGATTAGGTATTTTAGTAGGTAAAACCTCTGGAATTTTTTCACTGCCATCATAGTTAGGGGCAAAGTCAACGGTGTCTTTATCTAAATCCTCTAACAAATAATGTGTTATTTTAGACATCCTAATTTCAGTATATCGCATAGCCGCAGCGCTATCGCCATCTACCGAACCGAAGTTACCCTGACCGTCAATAAGCATGTAACGTAAAGAAAATGATTGAGCCATACGTACAATAGCATCATACACCGCGGAATCGCCATGTGGGTGGTATTTACCAATAACATCCCCAACTACCCTAGCAGATTTTTTATAGGGTTTATTCCAAGAGTTACCTAATTCATCCATAGCATAGAGTATACGTCGATGAACCGGCTTTAAACCATCACAAGCATCGGGTAGTGCTCTTCCTACTATAACACTCATAGCATATTCCATATATGACTGTTTTAGCTCATCTTCTATGGTTACAGGGATGATTTCAGAAATTAATTCGGTCATTAACGCTAATCCTTCTTATTTATCTTCTATATTGATTTATAAAAAATGTGGGTGGATATAATGAAAAAACTGTATTGCTCTATCATAGATAAAAAGCTTGATTCAAGTTAAGTAAAATTAACAATAGTATACAACATGATAAGATTTATTGAAATGATAAACTGTAATAGTTATTGTTATTATTAATAAAAAATAAAATATTATTTTATAAACTAAAAATTTAATCGTTAAAAATAAGCAATGTTATATAATTACTCATTAATTAATATAAATATTTGTATAAAATATACTTTTTTAATAGGAAATGTTCGAAATTTTAAAGATTTGCTAATGTACCACTTTTAGATAAAAAATTGTTCTTTAGCTAAATACTATTTAAGTTATCAAAATGCCAACTTAAATGCTAGGTTTCAGGGCTAAGTAAAATGGTTTAATTCGAGGCAAAATACTGCC
>CAKNAD010000086.1 GCA_929200515.1 Candidatus Gorgonimonas leptogorgiae
TTTTGCCTTGAATTACACCATTTTACTTAGCCCTAAAACCTAGCATTTTCATCTGCCACCTGTATCCTGAAGACTCTCTTTGTAGAAATTAAAAAGCATAATTAAATTTATCTTGCTTGTTAAAATAGCATATCTTCAAGTAGAATATGTACAAACCTCATAAATAAATTTTTCACACAAAAAAAACTGTGTTATTTTTAGGAGATACAAACAAATGAAGCGTGTATTAGAATTTGTACCATTACTGCTATTTTTTTTATTTTATAAAATGGATCCTAAAATAATTGATATCAGCGGAGAACAGATAAGCCTCGGCGGTATCTATAGTGCAACTTATGCTCTTATTATATCTACAACAATGTTGTACATAGGGTTGTTTATACAAAATAAAAAATTAGAAAAAAACTCTATTATAACACTATGCGCGGTACTGTTATTTGGCGGTATGACTCTGCTCTTTCGTAATGAAACATTTTTAAAATGGAAGGCTCCTATTGTTAACTGGATTTTTGCGGCAGTAATTATCTTTAGTCAATATTTAGGTGGCAAGCCAATATTACAAAAAATGCTAGAAAGCGCTGTTGATCTTCCGGAGCCAATTTGGAAACGAATTAATCTTTCTTGGGCGATATTTTTTATCTTCTTAGGAGCTATAAATTTATTTGTTGCTTTTAATTTTCATAAATATTGGGTAGACTTCAAGGTGTTTGGCAGTTTAGCATGCACTTTATTATTCTCTGTAATGCAAGTTGCTTTTATACAGAAACACATGCTTAAAAAGTAAAGAGAAATATATTTTTGGTGTGCTTGTGTGAAGTTGATTTTTTAAAAAAACGGTGTTAAGGATATACAATGCCTACTAGTACTCTTCTAGCTCAAAGCAAAGAGCAAGTTGTTATTACTCTTCCAGATAAAAGTGTAAAAAAATTTGATAAACCTATAACTGCAATGCAATTAGCAGCAGATATCGGCGCTAATCTAGCTAAGGCAACTGTTGGTGCTATAATAAATGGTAAAACTGTAGATGCTTCTACTGTTATTACAGGCAACTCTACTGTGTCTTTAATAACTGCTAACAGTAAAGAAGGCTTAGAAATAATCAGACATTCTACTGCTCATTTGCTTGCTATGGCTACCCAACAGCTGTACCCTGGGGCACAGGTAACTATTGGCCCAGTAATAGAAAACGGGTTTTATTATGACTTTGCTTACGAAAGACCTTTCACCCCAGAAGACCTAACAAAAATAGAACTCAAAATGAAAGAGTTAGCAAAGCAGAGCCTTCCCATAACTCGCAATGTAATTACTAAAGAAGAAGCTATTGATAAATTTACTAAGCTGGGCGAACATTATAAAGTCTTGATAATAAAAGATTTACCCGATAACGAAGAAATTTCTGTATATAAACAAGGCGATTGGATGGATTTATGCCGAGGTCCTCATGTGCCATCTACTAAAAACTTAAAAGTTTTCAAGTTAGAACGCGTAGCAGGAGCCTATTGGCGTGGTGATTCTAAAAACCAAATGCTATCAAGAATTTACGGAACTGCTTGGGCAAATAAAGATGACTTAAAGCAATATCTAAAAATAAAAGAAGAAGAAGCTAAAAGAGATCATCGTAAATTAGCAAAAACATTAGATTTATTTCATTTTCAGCAAGAATCGCCAGGAATGGTATTTTGGCATCCTAACGGCTGGACAATATATCAACAAATCAAAAAATATATGCGTAAAGTGCTCGATAAATCCGGGTACTTAGAAGTTAATACTCCGCAAATAGTAGATGTAAGCCTATGGGAAAAATCTGGGCACTGGGATAAATATGACGAAAACATGTTTACAGTAACAAGTGAACATAGAGAAATGGCAGTAAAACCCATGAACTGCCCTTGCCATGTACAGATTTTTAACCAAGGGATTAAAAGTTATCGTGATTTACCTTTAAGATTAGCAGAATTTGGTAGCTGTCATCGCAATGAAGCATCTGGAGCTTTACATGGTTTAGCTCGTGTACGCGGTTTTGTTCAAGATGATGCCCATATTTTTGTGGAGGAAAGCCAAATACAACAAGAAGTATCTGCTTTTATTGACTTACTACATAAAGTATATGCTGATTTTGGTTTTAATAGCGAGAAATTAATATATAAGCTCTCAACCAGACCAGAAAAACGAGTTGGATCAGAAGAAATTTGGGATAAAGCCGAGGAAGCATTAGCAAAATCTTTAAACGATAAACAACTAGATTGGCAAAAATGCCCTGGGGAAGGTGCGTTTTATGGTCCTAAATTAGAGTTTACACTTAAAGATTGTATTGGAAGAGAGTGGCAATGTGGTACTATTCAAGTAGACTTCTCTATGCCTCAAAGATTAAACGCAGAATACATTGGTAGAGACGGAGAAAAGCATTTTCCAGTAATGTTGCATCGGGCTATTCTTGGCTCCTTTGAACGCTTTATCGCAATATTAATTGAACACTATGCTGGGGAGTTACCTTTATGGCTTGCTCCTACTCAAGTTGTGGTAATGAATATCAGCGATAATTCCGAAGCTTGGACTCACAAAGTATATTCAGAGCTACAAAATCAAGGTATTAGAACTAAGATAGATGTACGCAATGAAAAAATTGGGTTCAAAATAAGAGAACACACCCTATTAAAAGTTCCTTATATGGTCATTATTGGCGATAAAGAAGCACAGCAAAAAGTCATCACTTTGAGATTAAAGTCTGGTGAAAGCCAAGGCTCAATGTCGATACAAAATCTTTGTGACATGCTACAAAGTGAATCAAATATGGTTTTATAGCAAAAAACAGTAGCTTTTTTTGCTAATTTGGTGTAGCATATAACGGAAGTTTTAGTGTGCTGTTTTTAGCGATATTGGTAAAATTTACCTTGTAGTTAAAATAGTGTTAGTTGCTATCCTATAACGATAACAAGCACTTTTTATATATACACGCGCACTTGGAAGTGCTAAATTCCATCTGCTAGCTGTATAAACTAATATCGCTTAAAGTTTAACTACATACTAATTTATATTGAAATTTAATAAGTTAATTCAGTCTTACTAGGTAGGCTGAAAACCTTGTCTATTAGGAGGGTAAAGTCATTAGACGCAACGGATTCCGTGATCGGCGTGCAAGCAAGGCCCCGATTAATGAAAATATTCGCTCAAAAAAAGTTCGTCTTATAGGAATGGACGGGGCTCAAGTAGGTGTTGTAAATATTGAAAAAGCTCTCTTAATGGCTAAGGAAGCAGAACTTGATTTAGTTGAAATAAATTCTACATCAGAGCCACCTGTATGTAAAATCCTAGATTATGGCAAATATCTTTACGAATTAAAAAAACAAAAAGCATTAGCTAAGAAAAAACAAACATTAATTCAAGTTAAAGAAGTGAAAATCCGTCCATGTACGGAGGAAGGCGATTACCAGGTAAAGCTGCGCAACCTGCATCGCTTTTTAAGTAGCGGTAACAAAGCTAAGGTTAGTTTAAAATTTCGTGGTAGGGAGCTTGCTCATCAAAAGCTCGGCATGAAGATTCTAGAAAGAATCATGGAAGATCTTGCTGAAATTTGTATTGTCGAGCAGCACCCTAAAATGGAAGGAAGACAACTAATCATGATTGTTGCCCCTAAAAAAGCTAAGTAATTTAGCTAGTAGTAGGTATGTATAACTTCAACCTAAAGATACATTTTTAGCATTAAAACATTGTGGAATATCATTAATATCCCTTCAATATTTTAACTTACAATTAATTAGTTAATTCGCTTATAAAAATTAGTATCTTAAGCTAAAAGATATATACACCTTCTGCTTAATTATTAGTACTATTAAAAATAGTGTTTTTTGAAACTTGTATACGCTTTAAATAAAGGCGTATAAAATGCGGAGTATTTCATGCCTAAAATGAAAACAAATAGCGGGGCAGCTAAAAGATTTAAAAAAGTTGCTTCTGGCTATAAAAGAAAATGTGCTTTTAAGAGTCACATCCTAACTAAAATGACAACTAAGCGTAAACGCCAATTGAGAGGCACGACATCTGTTTCTCCTGCTGACGTTGGCTTAGTAAAGCGTATGCTTAGAGATTAGTAACTATTATCATTTGAAATTAGGAGAATATGTAAATGGCTCGAGTTAAAAGAGGTGTTATCGCCAAGCGCAAACACAAAAAAATATTAGACCAGGCTAAAGGTTATTACGGTGCTAGATCTAAAGTTTTCCGTGTAGCAAAACAAGCGGTAATTAAAGCAGGTCAATATGCCTACAGAGACAGAAGACAACGTAAACGTCAATTTAGAGCTCTGTGGATAGCACGTATTAATGCTGCCGCTAGATTATACGATCTATCTTACAGCAGATTTATCGCAGGTATTAAAAAAGCTAGTATTGATATAGACAGAAAAGCTTTAGCTGATCTAGCTGTTCATGATGTTGAAGCTTTTAAGTGTATAGCAGAAAAAGCAAAACTTGCTTTAGCATAATATTTAATGCAATAACATAATTCCGTAATTATAAAGGAATTATGTTATTTTGCTATATCCCCAAAACATTAATAAAAAAATAAATTACCGTTCGTTATTCAAAAAATATATTTTATCAACCAATTATCAGCTATATTCACTAGACTATTCATTTATACCTTTCTATTATTGTTATTATATTTTAGAAAATACGCAAAATACAACAAGCAAATAACGCAGCTAATATAATAAATAACTTTAAGGTATCACTTTTATTTTTTTTACAATCCAAATTTTCTATTTGATTTTCTACAAAACTACCAGCGGTTTTATTTGTAATCTCTTTGTTAAAGTTTTGCTTCTCTTCTGTAAACATATTAGTTAAAAAATAATGGTTATTATCCATTAATTTATTGAAATATCCTTTGCTAATTTGCTTATTTTCTACCAAAAAGAAACTACCGCTAAATCTATAAGACATATAGTCTTCAAACTCTTCCCCACCCACTTCTTTTGCTTTATCTAAAACACTTTTTACAAGATTAGATTTATGCATAGTAGTATTATAATAAGGAAAAAAACCTTTAAAAGAAATAAATTCAGATAAAGACTGATCACCAGTTACCATTGCATCTGTAGCGGCACAGATTAAACTATAAAAAACATCTTTATATAAAAAGCAATTCCCTAAAAATACATTAATTATTCGGTGGTCATCTTCATGTTTTTTAGTTAAATTCACTATGGTTGTGAATATTGGTTTTGTAAAACTAGAATTTCCGCTTTCATCAAATGAAAATACGTTTAGTGTATAGTTATCTATATTTAATTGGTGGATTATACTATCAGCTATAGAAGAAACATTAGCATGGTTAATAGCTTTACAGAGTATGACATAATTAGAGACGGCATTAGAATTATTATATTCAAATTGGCTATTATTTATAAATAAACTAATATTATTACTTGTATATTCGAGTGTTTCACATTCAGTTAGATAAGCTACAAACAGATGATCTTTTCTAGATACAGATAGATTAAGGCTATCTAATAGATTATCCAGAAGTGTATTATGTACTCGATGTATCCTATTAAATTCAGTAGTAGATACCTCTATATAACCTAATTGATGATCTTTAAAGCCTAAAGAATTATAAGTTAAATTTAATCCGCTACAATTAAATTTATAATCCACGCCCATTTCATTTAAACAAAAAATATTATTCGTATTAATATTATATTTTTGCTCAAAATATGACATTAAAATACGAAATTTTTTCCCAGAAAAAATATTAGCAGGTGCAACATAAATAGCTTGTTGTTCGGTTTTTTCAATGAGGGATACTATTGTGCCATTATGAGGTTTAAATAATTCAACTAAAGTAGAAGATTGTTCGCAATTATATAAATAGTTAGGATTAACTGTAATATGCTCAACAATATAACCTTTATTTTTAAAGATCTCTGTAATTTTAAGACCTAAAAATATATCTCCATATCCTTTTGTATAAGGATTTATCACTACAACCCCTACACTTCTTCCATTTAATTTACAATCGTTAGTGTAATTTTCTCGTGAATTATTAGTATCTGTAGAAACACTACTACCACTTCTTTCTTTCAATTCATAATCATTAGTGTAACTTGCTTGTAAGTTATTGGTATCTATAGAAACACAACTATCACTTATTCCATTTATTATCGACATTACTACATAACTTCCATGTTAAAATTTCTGAGTTTAAATACTAAGTAAGATGCAATCCTACTGATAAATTAATACTAGCCAATTGCAAACTGCATAGCTATATAATTTTTTACAATATATATTACAAAAGCCAGCACCATATAAGAAAAATCTATTCCAGAAGCAGAAGGAATGATTTGCCGTATTCTACCAACTACTGGCTCAATTAATTGGTATAGCAACTCAATTAATGGGCTACGATTTCCTGGCATTATCCAGCTACATACAGCGAGTATAACCATACTATAAAGATATATATCTAAAATATTTATTAATATTTTTAAGCAACTAATAGCTACTAAAGCAGAAACTGGAATTGAATATTGAACGATTAAACCACTAACTGCCATTTGCACTGCTACCGCTAATATCAGCACTCCAAGGTTAAAATTATAAAAACTCGGGATAATTTTTACTAATGGTAGGACTAATGGGTTGGTTAAGTTGATAAATATCTGTGAAACTGGGTTATAAAAATTTACTTTAGCTAATTGCATTAGAAATCTTGCTAATAAAGCAAAAACATATAGACCGCCTACAGTACTAACTATGGTATTTATTATAAATTGCATAAAAATATTCTATAAAAGTTGATTTTGTTTACATAAGACTAAGATTATATGCCGATAGTATATCATTTACATGAAAAATTACTAATAATTATTATAAGGTTAGGCTAACCACAATGGAACAAATAAAAAAATTATTAGACCTCGCAGTAGCAAAAAATGCTTCTGATTTACATGTTTTAGAACAAGAATATCCGGTATTGAGGATAGATGGAGAGTTATTTCCTTTAAAGCAACATCAGTTTAATAGTGACAGTTTACAACTGCAAATATATCCGTTTTTATCTCAACAACAGCAAAACTATTTTAAAAATAATTTGACCGTAGACTTTGCTTTCGACTTTAATGAGTTGTATCGTGTACGTGGCAACATGTTTAAGCATAATAAAGGGTTAGGTGTTGCACTAAGACTTATTACAAAAAAAATACCCTCAATAGAGTCAATTAATTTAACAGCTAATTTTAATAAAATTATAGGTTTAGATAATGGGCTGGTTTTAATAACAGGAGCAACAGGATCAGGAAAATCTTCTACGTTAGCAGCACTTTTAGATGCTATTAATAACAAACAAAAAAAACATATAATTACTATAGAGGATCCTATTGAGTACATACATCAATCAAAACTATCTCTAATCACCCAGAAACAAATCAAGCGAGACACTCCTAATTATACATCAGCTTTAGAGTCTTCCCTAAGAGAAGACCCCGATATTATTATGATAGGAGAAATGCGTGATCTTGAAACTATTAGATTAGCAATAACAGCAGCCGAAACTGGTCATTTAGTATTTGCAACTATGCATACAACGTCTGCTGCTGATTCAATTGATAGACTAATATGTTCTTTTCCTAATACAGAACGATCTATGATTAGCTCGATATTATCTACTATATTACGTACTGTAGTATCGCAACAATTAGTTAAAAAATTAGATGGTGGCCGTGTTGCCGCTAGAGAACTATTATGGGTTACATCAGGGATTGCTAATTTAATAAAAGAACATAAAATTTCTCAAATAACCTCTGCAATGCAAACTGGAAAATCTGTGGGAATGCACACATTACAACAAGATATTGAAAAACTACAACGAGAAGTTGGTATTGTGTTAAATAATGATATATTTCACCAATTTTAATTCCGTAAACCTACCTGAAGAAGCATTTAAAATGCTTGCTTCAGCGTTAAATCAGCTTGAAATGCGATCACAGCATGTATCTTACCTTAAATTAAACCTTATTGTTTAACCTTAAACGCCTGTATATACATTTCAAAAAAAAAGGAGTATATTTTTTGTAAACATATTTTGGTGATTAACCGTGAACAATAAAGATACAAACTCAAAAATAGCTGATTTACAGCAACAACTTGACACTTATAACATAGATGCTTGTATTATATCCTCATCTGATCCACACGGAAGCGAATATATTTCAGCTCATTGGCAGTGTCGTCAATGGTTATCTGGATTTACTGGCTCCGCTGGAACCTTAGTTGTAACTAAAACTAAAGCTGCATTATGGACAGATGGCAGGTATTTTATACAGGCAGAAGCTGAACTAAAAAACACCAACATAAAGCTAGTAAAACAAGGTATAGCAGACAGCTTAGATATTAACAATTGGTTAACTAAAGAACTAAAACCGAATAGCACTATTGGCTTAGATGGAACCACATTTAGTTACAATACCGTTAAAAACTTTATGGCACTAGCAAACAAACAAACAGCATTTAAATTTAATACTAGTATTGATTTAACTACAAATATATGGCTAGATAGACCTAAACTACCTGCAAATAAAGTATTTATTCATGATACTAAATTTTCTGGAAAAACTTACAAGCAAAAAATATCAAGCTTAAGAAAAAAACTGAAACAATTAAACTGTAATGCCAGCTTAATAGCTTCATTAGATGAAATCGCTTGGCTAGTAAACATGCGTGGCGCTGACATACAACACAACCCTGTTTTTTTATCATATGCATTTGTATCATTAACGGAAACTATAATTTTTGCAAATAAAAATATTTTTGGTAAGCAAGAATTAAAATATTTACAAGAAAATAAGATTTTATTATTAGAATATAATGCCGTATTTGAGTTTTTAAAAACCATCGATAGCAAGCATACGTTTTTTATCGATAACAACACGACAAACTACACCTTGTATACTTATATTAAAAATAACTATAAACATGAATCTGGTATTAGCCCTGTTGCAGAATTAAAAGCTATAAAAAATAATGTTGAAATAAAACAAATGCAACTTTGCCATATAGAAGATGGTATAGCTGTAGTTAAATTTATGTTTTGGTTGCAACAAGAACTACGTAACAATAAAAAAGTAACAGAAATAACTGCAGGAGATTACATAACAGCTACAAGACAAAAGATGAATAACTTTGTTACTACAAGTTTCCCTCCTATTGTAGCTTATAAAGAAAATGGTGCTATATGTCATTATCAGGCAACAGCTAAATCTAGCAAAGTAATAAAAGGCAATGGCTTGCTACTAATAGATTCTGGTGGTCAATACTTAACTGGAACTACAGATATAACTAGAGCTATAGCATGCAGTAAATTAACAACAGAAGAACAAAACGACTACACCCTAGTATTAAAGAGTCATATAGCATTAGCATCATTTATATTTCCTAAAGATACTCTAGGAATACAACTAGATGCTATTGCTAGAGGGAGCTTATGGAGGAATAAAATAAACTTTAATCATGGAACTGGTCATGGAGTAGGTTTTTTTCTATGTGTTCATGAGGGGCCACAATCTATTAGCCCTAGATACAACAAAACAACGATCAAACCAGGCATGGTTATTACTAACGAACCAGGAATATACCGAGATATGAAGCACGGCGTTCGACTTGAAAATATTATGTTAGTTGTTAAAGCAGGCGATTCAGAGTTTGGAGATTTTTATAAATTAGAACCGCTAACACTTGCTCCTTTTGATAAACAAGCTATAAACTTTGCAATGCTAGACACGAGTGAAATCACTTGGCTAAATAGCTACCATGATAAAGTCTATCGAAAACTAAACAACCATCTAGATCCAGAAACAAGAAACTGGTTACGAGAACAAACCTCTAAGGTAGAAACTTAGATAATTAAGTTTTTACTTCGAATTTGTGAACATATCCTTTAGTATGCTTTTGATAAACCTAATAAACGTATAACCGCACATACTTTGGCAACTGCAATAATCAAACTTTACTTGATTTATTAAAACCTTTTAAAATAAATTATTTTTGTACCCATCATATAAATTTTATTTATTGTTAATGTCAAAAAACTAACAAATTATGGTAAAAAAAACACTAAAACATTAAAAGCTACAATCTTAATTTAAGAAATAGATTAAAGCGCTTAGGCAAAATTTTTTTGTTTTTTACAGGGTATAGCGCTACCCATTAATACATAGACACTTTCAGTAATTACTTCTATCATATGATAACTAGCAATAGTTATTATCTATACACATGGAAGTTCAAAATGCAGGTTTTATGTCATCTAGCATTTGAAAA
>CAKNAD010000087.1 GCA_929200515.1 Candidatus Gorgonimonas leptogorgiae
AATGTATATACATGTTTTATAGTCTCGTGTTCCCCACATCTGTGGGGATGAACCGATATTTTTATAAAATCATCAAGCATAATTCCCGTGTTCCCCACATCTGTGGGGATGAACCGTCTGCCTTAATGTTACGTAGATTGCATACTAGGTGTTCCCCACATCTGTGGGGATGAACCGTCTTGCTCTACGCAAAAATCCAGCAATTGTGTGTGTTCCCCACATCTGTGGGGATGAACCGGTTATTAAAAAGTTTTTAGAAATATCAGACTCGTGTTCCCCACATCTGTGGGGATGAACCGCTGACTTTTCGTCTTGAAATACATCGTATTTTGTGTTCCCCACATCTGTGGGGATGAACCAGAGGCTATAAACCTTATTAGCGTTCCTATACCAGTGTTCCCCACATCTGTGGGGATGAACCGCAAAATTGCATCTATTTTCATTTTGATCTGTCGTGTTCCCCACATCTGTGGGGATGAACCGCAATCATTATTGGATCGTTTAACATTGCTTCTGTGTTCCCCACATCTGTGGGGATGAACCGTCTTCGCAAACTTTACGATGTACAGCAGTTTCGTGTTCCCCACATAGTGGGGATGAACAATAAATACTGTATTTACTTATTACAATTTTTAATATATAATGCCAGCTGTTATTTTAACTAGAGTTAACAATCACATTAGGTCTAATAGTAATATACAGTGGCATACCCATAACAAAAAACAACATACAAGCAAAATAAACCGCAACTGATATAAGCACTAAAACAGACTTACTAATGTCTGTAAAGGCTGTATTATTAATAGATTTTCCTTCTAGTGACATCATGGAATGTAGCCTCTATAATAACGCTTAATAAACTTAGCGTTATAAATAAGAGACTATAACAAAATACAAATTAATGTATTTTAAAGGATAGCCTAAAATGAAATATTGTAGCTTTTATTTTATAAAACTAAGATCTAATTTGATCAGTGCAAGTAACTATATATTAAAAAAATATATATCAGTGGACTTGGTACTATAAAATGTCAGAAGTTAATAATGATTTTGGAAAGATCAGATCGATATTATGGCCTATTTATAACCACGAATTAAAAAAAATCATCCCCATGATTTTAATGTTTTCCTGTGTTATATTTAATTATACTATTCTTCGTGATATTAAAGATACACTAGTAGTAACTGCATCTGGTGGTGGTGCTGAGGTAATACCTTTTTTAAAGCTATGGGGTGTTTTACCTGCCGCAGTAATTGTTATGCTGATTTATGCTAAACTTAGCAATATCTTCTCAAAACAAACTTTATTTTATATTTCTCTAACCCCCTTCTTAATTTTTTTTGCTCTATTCGCTCTAGTTATTTATCCATATAAAGAATATTTACACCCTCATCAATTTTGCGATATGCTTGCTACCTATTTGCCTCCTGGTTTCTATGGATTAATAGGCGCAATAAGAAACTGGACCTATTCTTTATTTTATATTTTTGCTGAATTATGGGGCGCTGTAGCATTATCATTTTTATGCTGGAGTTTTGCTAATAACATAACAAAATTTTCCGAATCTAAACGTTTTTATGCTTTAATAGGTTTGCTAGTTAATTTTGCAATAATTGCATCTGGGTATCTAGTTAAGTGGGTATCAGATGTTAGATTAACTTCAAATTATAATATAGACCCGTGGCAAGTTTCTCTTAATTATCTGATGCTAGCATCTTTTATATCAGTATTATGCATCATGGCGATATACTGGTGGAGCAGTAAAAATATCATTGTCGCCTCAGACTCTGATAATAATATTAGAAGCAAAAAAAATAAGCCAAATTTATCAATGATAGATAGCATTAAAAAAATAGTTTCTTCTAAGTATTTAGGATGTCTAGCTATATTAGTAATTTCCTATGGCCTTTCTATCAACCTAGTAGAAATTGTTTGGAAAAACCAATTAAAATTACAATACCCTGACCCTAATTCTTATAGTGTGTTTATGGGTGAGTTTTCGTTATATACAGGCTTGTTTGCTCTAGTTATGATGATGGCATTTGGATGCAATCTATTGCGTAAACTCAGTTGGAAATCAAGTGCTACAATAACTCCAATTATATTGCTAATAACAGGTAGCATTTTTTTTACTATGATTATTTTTAAAGATCAGCTTGCAGGAGCAGTATCTTTTTTTGGAACTACGCCACTTATGATTGGGGTAATGTTTGGGGCAACACAAAATATTATGACTAAAGCATGCAAGTATTCTTTTTTTGATCCAACAAAAGAAATGGCCTATATTCCTCTTACTGAAGAAGAAAAATCTACGGGCAAAGCAGCCGTAGATATTGTAGCTGCCAGATTAGGTAAATCTGGTGGTGCCTTCATACAGCAATTTATTATTTTATGGCTAGGATCTTTGGCATCTATAACACCATATGTTGCTATATTTTTGCTAGGTATAATTGCAGCTTGGATGTTAGCTATATCTTCTTTAAATAAAAAATTTATTGATAGATTGAAACAACAAACAGTTAAAAAATCATATAAATATACAACTGAACATAATGAATATCAATCTAAAGAAATACAAGACAAACAAAAAAATACACCTGCTGATATTAAATCTGTAAAATCTATGGCTTAGTTTTATGCCAATAATCAAAAGGTTTACTTCTTCGTTAAAACACCTTAAAATACGACCTGCATTCCTGCGGTACTTTGCTAAATAAGATTTTTTATTAGATTTTTGCTAAAAAAATTAAAATATAACATAAAATATATTTTTTACAGATACAAAAGCTTATTTTTCTTATATACATGTGACAGATTAAAATTCTAAATTAAAGGCTTATCTTTTAATTTAGCATGAGCATCTAAGATACTTTTATTTACCGCATAACCCGAAATTAAAACACAATATTAAAAAGGACTTTAAATATGCAATCCAGTAATCAAATTAGACCATTAGGTAATACCACACCTGATTTATATGGTACACCTCGAGGCACAGCTTCGCCTGAAAAAACTAACCAAGATAATATCGTTTCTAAAGTTAATCCTATAACTGATAAACCTCTAGAAACTCTAGATATTCCAATCATTTATCGTCAAATAATTATATTGAGAGGAATACCCGGATCTGGAAAAACTTTTTTTGCTAATCGTATTTTAAAAGAATATCTACCAATTAGTACAGATATACTCGCAGCAGAACAAGAAGCTACATTGCAGAAAGTAAAATTAACTCCTGATAATATAAAACAACTTGCTAATGACTTTTTCACTCGTAATCAAGCTATTCCTGATGATAAGTACCCTTTAAAAAGAAAAGCATTGGTAACAATGCTTCATAAAATGTTACATGAAAAATATGAACAACATCTAAAGAGTAATCCCAAAGAAAATATAGTAATTGATAATACATCGATACGAGCTTGGGAAAGTATGCCTTATTATGATATAGCTGAAGCTAATAATATAGAAAAAGAAAATATAAGTATTATAGATATCAACCCGTTTTATAATCCACTTTTTAGGACTGCTTTAGAAGAAGTAATGAAGGAAAAAGGTGTAGAATTGATCTCTAACACTAAGTGTTGGCCTGATTTAACTTTTCAATCTAAAAATGATAATAGAAAAATTTATACCGATAGCCGTTATACACTAGGAAAAGAGATTATTTGCACAGCTTTAAATAACGTAATGTTATCTCCATTACCACTAAAGTATATGATAAACAGATTAACTGCTTATATTGAAGAACTTAATTTAGAAAAAATCACAGCTGCAAATACTAAAGATCAAGGGGCAAATTCGCTAGACTGGAGAAGTGATACTAATCGACGAACACAAAATAAAAATGGCTATTCTAGAGATATACCTCCAAGATTCTCAAACTGGAGAAATAACAATAGTCAACAACCACAAAATTCTAACGGTAGACCAGGATTTAGAAATGAAGGATATGGTTTTAAACCAAGTCGTGGATCAGATTCATTAGATTGGCGGAAATAAAACTTGTATTTTCATCTGCTACATGTATATACACGTGGCAGTTGGAAATGCTAGTCAAAACATATGTTAATATAATGCATACTAAAGAAATATAAGATTAGAACGGTAGTTACGATAGTAGTTAGGCCAGTGTCGAGACAAAGCTAATATACAGAGCAACGGCACAATAGAAAAAATTATAATAACATTAAAACTTATCAATATGTTAACAACTAATGATGCTATATAATAAGCATAACTTTGTTGTAATATTTCAGATGTAACATTAGTAGTTGTATTTGTAGATATACTAGAAATATTAGGTGTTAATGGTTTCGCCATAGCATCAAATACCTGTGTAACTCCTAATAACAAAAACAAAGGTAATGCTTTTATATTTAGTTTTTCTATAGCACTTGCACTTACAAAGCTACAAGAATAGAGTATTATAGCTGCAAACATAATTTTTCTTATCATATAAATATCTCTTTTAAATTATTGTTATTTTATTTTTTTTATCGAAACAAACCTAGTAATAATATTACACAGTTATAATTTCATATTATGGTGTAGCATGCTCCTATCTAAAGGACGGAGCTTTATCTATGGCTTAGTTTTATTTAAATACTTGGTAGTGATTATAAAATAGCTATATACACGTGGCAGTTGAAAATGCGGGTTTTCAGCAAGTGATTATAAGTTTAGAGCATTAGCAGTGTTAGTGTCGAGGAAATCAAGAAATACTAACGTAGGATAAAAGCTTAGAAGCCTTGCCTTTAGGAGCTGTTAAAAAGGTTTGCTTCATCGTTAAAACACTTTAAAATGCACTTGCATTCGGGCAGTATTTTGCCTTGAATTACACCATTTTACTTAGCCCTGAAACCTAGTATTTTCATTTTCTACCTGTGACTGCATGTTAACGGGAACAACATAAAAGAATAATAGAGATTCCAACTACCACTCCTATTATAGATAACCCCGTTTGAATGGACACAATTTTTGAATTAATAGCATCATATTCATAATCATAAAAGTCATCATTGTTAGATAATCTTGTTATATCTGCTTTTAATTCCCGTATCAGTGAATCCTGTATATTTTCTTTTTGTTGCAATGCGGCAAGTTTTTTTAATATTTCTGAAATAATATTAGTTGTTGTATTTGTAACATTAGTAGCTACTGTAGTAGATATATTAGAAATATTCTGGACTAATGGCTTGCCTATAACATTAAATACTTGTGTAGCACCTAATAATAAAAATAAAGGCAATACCTTTATTTTTGGTTTTTCTACAGCACTCGCGCTTAAAAAGCTACACGAGTACAACATTATAATTGTAAAAATAATTTTTCTTATCATATAAATATCTCTTTAACTTAATTATTATTTTACAAAAATAAATCCTGTTATAATATTGTACAGCTATAATTTTATCGAATAGTATAAAATGTTTATTTTTGATATTAGCATTTACTAAGTTATATTTTAAAAATATATTTAAACTACTTTTATAATCTTAATAATACTTGATAATCTTCAGGGTTAAGCCCGCATTCTGTCACATATTGGTTAAATTTAGATAATACCTCATGTTTTTTATTTTCATATACGCATGGGTCAATAGGATTATAACTTATTATATCTTTTCTGTGCTGGCACTCTAGTAAATAATTTATTCTATGCTCTATTAACTTATTAAGTAAATACGACTCATGGCCATTTTTGGGAAAATTAAACACCCGCATTTCTACCGTTGTGAGAGGGCTTTTGTGAAGATAAGGAATATTATCATAAGCTATTATATGATGTAAAGCACAAGGAGAATGCTTGCTAAATATATTAAGAAAATTTAATAACTTAGACATATAAACTAAATCATCAAAAGCACCATATTTAGACTTATAGCTTAAACTTTGATTTTTTTCATTTACTATTGTAATTAACTCTTGCATTAATTCTAAGCTTAAATAATTTTCAACATCTGTAAGATAAGGAAAATAATTAAAACAGTCATCTAATCTATTAATAGCAACCGGTAACCAAGAATTATTTTCATAATCTATTACTAAGCGCAATAAAAGTTCGGTATTGCCATTTAAAGATCTAGCATCGATGTGCTTATGCCCTGAAACACCGGTATAACCAAAAAACTTAATAAGAGGGTGAATAAATTCATCAAATGCTTGGTAAGAAGTGTATTGTATTTTTTTATTATTTTTTACTATTGTAAAAACATCTTGATTTCTATACGGGGTAGTATTTATTTCTAAATTATTACCATCTTTAAATAAACTATATTGCCAATCTCCTATGCTAACTTCAACTTTTAGAAGGGGAAGATTAGCTACACAATAGTTAGTAACACCTTTGCGTTTAAATTCTTGCTTTGCTTTTTCTACCCAAGATTCTAATACTAAACGCTCAGTATTTAATAAAAAATATTTATCTTGTAAATCACGAAATTCAAATTCTTCGCCTATAAATAAAGTAGTACGATCTAAAATAAAATCTGGCTTATTTTCTGTTACTTCCTGTAAAATAGCAGTTGCTATTATCTCAGGAACCACTTTATATGTTGCCACTAATAAAGCTTGGGGTAAAGCTTCTATATAATCTTGTTTATTATTTTTGTTTTTCCAAAATAATGGCATAATTTTTGCTAAAAAAAAGTATATATATGAATTTACAATTGTATTACTTTTTTCAATAAATATTTTTCCTAAAGTTGTGTTGTGCATTTTAGAAAAATGTATATTTATACATTTTATTAATAAGCGATTCATTCTACAAACTTGACTAAACTCTATATCATCAACAGCAAAAAATAGCCAAGGATTATACCCTAAATCCTTAATGGTTAATAACATAAGAGGATCTAGAATACACTCTATATCTCGTAAAGAAACCTTTGCTCGCTTTGTTATCTCAATAACCCAATACAATGCTATTGCTAAAAAGTCTAATACATCAAACGTAAATTGGTTGTTGTCGGTTGCTCTCAATTCTATAGCTTGGGAAAACATTTTTAATAATTCAGACTCTTCAACCCCTAATTGTATAACTATCTCATCAAACAGAGCTATTAATGTCTTGGTAGATGCATCTGATTGATTTATTTCATTTAACTTTGTATAGATAAAATCTACCGAGTTTTGTAACATAAATAAGGGGTAATCTTCACTATATTCTAATAACATCTGTACAACATATAAAAATCTTTTATCCGATTTCTTGTATGATAAAATTGCTTTAAGATCATTGTTACTAACTTTTACATTTTTTATAAGGTTTTTTATATTAATCTTAGCTTGCTGTTTATACTCAGATATCAATTGTTTATCAAACACATAATATTCATTGATAAGCCTATCATTGGTTAAAAAATCGTCATTACTAAAAACTATCTTTCTATTTTTAATTAGCTTAATAATTTCTTTAGATCTATTATGATATAAACAATCATCATAAAGCTTTTTGACTAATGATGTACACAAAACTATATCATTATTCTTGTTGCTAGCTATTTTATATTCTAAAAAAATATTTTTAGTAGATTCAAAATATTCTATATTATTATTTATATTATTAGGTAACATATTTTTTTTATTTTATGGTTTATGAAATTGCTATGTTTTAAAATCAAACAGGTTTAATACCACAGTAATGTATTATTCACTATTTTAAGCTATAATAAATCACAATATTTTGTTTACTTAAAATTTACCTCAACCTCTACTTAAAGCGGTATATCATAAAATGACTAAAAATTATTCGGAAAATCAACATAACCTTAAAGATGATGACATAACAAATTCAACCATAGATTTTGGATATCAGCAAGTTCCTACTGAAAAAAAACAAGGTTTAGTTGAAACCGTATTTCGCTCGGTTGCTAATCGTTATGATATAATGAATGACCTCATGTCGTTAGGAATCCATCGTTATTGGAAAAAATATACTGCTACTATTGCTAGAATAAAACCAGGTGACTACATACTAGACATAGCCGGTGGTACTGCTGATATGACTAGATATTTTGCTAAAGATACCGGAGATGCAGGTAAAGTTGTTTTAGCTGACATCAATGACAGCATGCTACAATTAGGCAGAGATAAAATAATAAATGCTGGGCTTGCTAATAACGTTAATTGTATACAAGCCAATGCTGAATGCCTGCCTTTTGCAAATAACAGCTTTGATTTAGCCTGTATAGCCTTTGGGCTAAGAAACGTAACTAACAAGCAACAAGCATTAGATTCATTGTTTAGAGTACTAAAGCCTGGTGGCAGATTGATAATCTTAGAATTCTCTAAGCCAACATCAAAACTGCTATCTAAGATATACGACACTTATTCATTTAATATACTTCCTGAAATTGGCAAATTTGTTGCCAACGATAAACCTAGTTATCAATATCTTGCAGAAAGCATTAGAATGCACCCTAATCAACAAATATTAGCTAATATGTTAGAAAAAACAGGGTTTAAAACAGTGAACTATCAAAATTTAACAGGTGGAATTGTAGCAATACATACAGGCCTAAAAGCAGATTAAAAGTTATCTGAACTATTTTTAATATATCTACTCTAATTTATAATCGTATATAAATATGCTGCTTTTCATGGAGATAATATATTAATGAATGTAACTAATTCTAATCAAACAATAGATTTACCATTAGCTGTTGCTTACGTCCAAAAATCATCAATACAAATAGCTAAACAAATAAATACAAATTATTTAGGCAACGATATTTTGCAACTAGCTGCTAACCAAAATATTTTAGCCTTATATGATATTAAAAACCTTGATGAAAACACCAAAGAAGTTTTATTAAATATAAAAGATGTTTTAACATCATGCAAACATTTTAGAAAACTTTGCGAGTTAAAAAATCAACAGCTTGCTGCAATGCATCTAAGCAATCTTTTAACAGAACAATATACTGTAACAATTAGAAAATGGATACTCCCCCCTTATCTTAACTATTTTGACGGCTATGATACTAAAACTTTTTTTGCTTCTCCTCTTATTCACGCTGTAAAATGTAATAACGCTCCTATTGCTAAGGTTATTATCAAAAACCTGATAAAAACCTCTGATACTTGTTACTGCAAATATATTGATTGGTATTATAATTTACGTAATGCGGCAAATCTTTATTTTCCTGCATGTAAGATTATTCTTGAAAATAGTTGTATCGATAACACTTATAATGAACAAAAATATTCTATGGAAAAATTTATCTTTGACTACCTTATGCCTATACTTAAACATCAATTAGATTCTGAATCATATTTAGAAAAGGCATACTTTATTTTAATACGAACTCAAAGTGCAGAAGTATTTAAATTAATCCATCAAGAAATTATCTCATCAAATCAAGAAGTAGTAAAAGACGAGCTAAACGAAGCCATCTATATGAATTTCATAAAGTATCATAACCGCCATAATAATAGCCCTAATCATATAGATAAAATGCACTACTTTTTGACTAAAACTAATCTTTTTAAAAAATCCGGGGGTGATAAAAAACAATATTTATTTGATCTTTTAGCCCTAAAAAAATATTCTATTGCTAAAGAAATTATCGAGCAAGCACCAAAAAATATTTTAACTACTACTAATAGTAATCTTTGGTTGAGGTCGAGTAACCAACGAGATAACAATATTTCTGTATTTTATATGGCGATAAAATTTCTTGATATCGAAACTATAATTTTTCTGTTAAATGTCGCTGATTTAACCTTTTTAATTGATAATACTGATGCTTTTAATTACGCTATTTTAAATGATAAAAAAACTGTTGCTACTGTATTAAGAACGCTTAAATTTAACTATAAATATAAATTTAACTTAACACCAGATCAACGTAATAAAATTCAGGAATCCACCTGTAAACTATTTAGATTATCCAAACTCTCCGCAATAACATTGGGCATAAAATATATTCAACAACAAACAAATACTGACCAAATTAAAAAAGAAATATCTGTATTTAATCCTTATTTAGCCGCAAAAATAACAAAAGTTAAAGACGTTTTTACCGCATACTATACACACGGCTGATGAAACCTAGCATTTCCAACTGCCACGTGTATATACACGTGGAAGTTGGAAATGCGGGTTTTCAGCAAGTGATTATAAGTTTTTAGTCAAGGCAGCGTTTCGCAGATTTAGTGTCGACTAAATCAAGAAATACTAACGTAGGATAAAAGCT
>CAKNAD010000088.1 GCA_929200515.1 Candidatus Gorgonimonas leptogorgiae
GCAGTTGGAAATGCGGGTTTTCAGCAAGTGATTATAAGTTTTTAGCCAAGGCAGTATTTTGCAGATTTAGTGTCGACTAAATCAAGAAATACTAACGCAGGATAAAAGCTTAGAAGCTTTGCCCTAAAACCTATACAGATGCTGTTGTAGCATCATAATATAGTTTATTACTGTTTTTTTTAGAAGTAACACTTGTTGTTATTTCCGCTTGTTTATTATTATCATTAAATGTACTAAATGTAGTTATACCTAATTTTTTAAATAATTGTATATCTTTAGATGTTTCAGGATTTTTAGTAGTTAAGAGTTTATCACCAAGAAAAATAGAATTTGCACCAGCTACAAAACATAAAGCTTGTAACTCATCGGTCATTTGTTGTCTACCTGCTGATAATCTAACATAGGATTTTGGCATCATTATTTTAGCTACAGCAACAGTGCGTACAAAATCAATACCGTCTAAATCTTTAGTATTTTCTAATGGTGTTCCCTTAACCTTAACTAACATATTAATTGGAACACTTTCTGGATGCTTAGGCATATTAGCTAGCTGAATTAACATACTAGCTCTATCAGCTACTGATTCTCCCATACCTAAAATACCGCCACTACATACATTAATGCCTGATTGTCGCACATGATTTAAAGTTTGTAGTCTTTCACTATAGGTTCTGGTGGTAATTATATTGCTATAAAATTCTTCTGAAGTATCTAGATTATGATTATAAAAGTCTAATCCAGCAGTTGCTAACGCAGATGCTTGACTCTTAGTTAAAGTTCCAAGAGTCATACAGGTTTCAAGACCTAGCTCTTTAACACCGTTAATCATCGCCTGTAAATAGGGCATCTCTTTAGCTGGTGGATTTTTCCAAGCCGCTCCCATGCAAAATCTAGTAGCCCCTGCTGCTTTAGCTTTTTTAGCTTCTTCTATAACTGCTTGAACTTGTAGTAACTTTTCTTTTTTTAACCCAGTATTATAATGACCACTTTGGGGACAATACTTGCAGTCTTCTGGGCAGGCACCAGTTTTTATTGATAGCAAAGTGCTAGTCTGTACTTTATTAGGATCAAAAAACATTCTATGAGCTTGCTGTGCAAAAAATATTAAATCAGTAAAAGGTAATTCAAAAAGTTGCAATACGCTATCTAAATTCCAATCATGTTTTAAGTTACTTGTAGAATAATCAGCAAGTAAAGATGCAGTATCCATAGGACTACCTATTAAATTCAATATAATTATACATTCAGCAAATGAAAACATGAATGTATATTAGAAAATGTACTAGTGGTGTAGACTATTATTTTGCAGATACTACAACCATCGCAGGTCGTAACAGTCTCTCATGTAGTTTACAGCCTTTTTGGCATACTTCAACTACAGTGTTAGGCTCTGCTTCTGGCTTGCTTACCGTCGCTACAGCCTGATGGTAATGCGGATCAAATGGTTCACCAGCTGGATTGATTTGCTCGATACCAAATTTTTCCAATGCCCCTAAAAATTGCTTTAATACTAAATGTAAGCCTTCAATAAAACTGCTATGTTGGTCTCCGTCTGCTTGTTCTGCACTTTCTATACCTTTTTCTAAGCTGTCTATTACTGGAATTAACTCTTTAGCTAGTTTTTCTATACCAAACTTATGTGCTTTCTCTACTGACATATCAGCACGTCTTTTAGTATTAGCCATTTCCGCTTGTAATCTTAAAGATTGCTCTTTGTACTCTCTTACTTCTTCTTCTAATTTAGACAACTGACCGAATATTTTACCAGAAATAGCATCGTTTTCGTCTTGATCGCTTTCGGTTGTGTTATCTTCAGTAGCATCAAGAATAGGATCTTCTGTATTTAATATACTTTCTTGCTCTGTAGCTGTAGAAGTTTCATTATTGTCCTCTGTTGCTCCTTTAGGAGTTTCGTTGTTATCTTGTTTAACTTTTTTACTCATATGGGTTCCTTGATTAAGTTCTAAGGTATTATTTACAGTGAATGTTATTTGTTAATTGCAAGTATGGGGGCAACTCTTGCAGAATTCAATACAAATTAGCTAATAATATTATGACTAATTTGATACTTTTGTAAGCAAGTTACAAAAAACTTAGTTACTGCTAATGCTTGTTGTGGATTAAGCCGAGGATCACATAATGTTTGATAATTAACTGCTAACTGTTCTTCACTCGTATAATTTGTATCTATACATTCCGTTACATCTAATGGGCTGACTTCTAGGTGTATTCCACCTGCAAAACAATCATAATAATGTATAATCTTTAAAAAATTTTTAATTTCTGCATAAATTGCCGTTAAGCTCCTAGTCTTATAGCCATTTGATGCTTTATAAGTATTAGCATGCATTGGATCTGTTAACCAAATAACTGACTTGTTTTCTTGTTTTATAGCTCGAATTAACTTAGGAAGCTGCTTATTTATATGAATACCCATGCGAATTACTAGCATAACTTTAGCAGTTAAATTATGTGGATTGATTTTATTTATAATTCTAATTAAGTCATTGCTAGTCATGTCAGCACATACCTTAATAGCTATAGGATTAGCTATACCTCTAAGCATTTCTATGTGAGCACTCTGTGGCTCTGCTGTTCTTTTTCCTATCCATAGGCTATCAGCTGCACCTGAGTACCAATTTATTGTATTACTCTGTCGAATAAACGCTTGTTCGTATGGTAGCAATAAGGCTTCATGAGAAATAAAAGTAGTATGATATCCAGCATGCAAATTAACCGCTTGGGTATCAAACTTAGTTAGCATCTGTTTTGTATCTCGTGCTTGTTTGTAGGCTAATAGCATCCTTTTAGGGTCAGCCGTACGTTCTTCAATATTAGCTGCATAGCCATTAATAATATCACCGCGATAAACTGGTAATATTTGTAAATTTATAATTTCACTAGAGTTACTTCTTGGTTTAGCAAATTGTCCAGCAATTCTGCCAAGTTTGATAACATCCTTATTTGATGTCTTAATTACTAGATGTTGCATTTTAGTTAATAATTCGGCAAATGCAACAACACGAGCTTCCGAAAATTCACTAAAACTTTCAGCACAGTCACCAGCTTGTATAATTAACGCCTCGCCATTAGCTACATATTGCAGTAATTGTGACAACTTGGCTATTTTTGTTGCTGTTGTTATTACTTCTAATTTATGTATTTGAGCTATAACTCGATTAAATTCATCGATATTATGGTAATCTGGTTGTTGTTTCGCTTGATAGTTTCTCCAACTATCAGGAGTCCATGTAAACAGTTCTGTCATTAAAATAAAACTTATAAATAATATTCAATTAGAAAATTTATGTTTATCTGCCTTGGTAAATAATTTAAAAAAATTATTTGATGTGGCCTCTGCTAATTTTTCTACAGAAATACCTTTTAAATTAGCAATATAAGTAGCTGTGTCTGGCAAGTATTTAGGTTCATTAGGTTTACCACGATAAGGTACAGGTGCTAAAAATGGCGCGTCAGTTTCAATTAAGAGCCTGTCTAATGGTATATGTTTAACAACTTCCTGTAATTCAGTCGCTTTTTTAAAGGTTACAATTCCAGATATAGATATCATATAATTCATATCCATAGCTTTAGTTGCCATATCTAAACTTTCGGTAAAACAATGCAATACACCTGCCGATTCCTGATTACCATAATTACGAATTAAATCTAAGGTAGTGGCTCTAGCATTACGTGAATGAACTATTATTGGTAGCTTATGCTCGGAGGCAACAGTTAAATGCTGCATAAAAGATTTCTGTTGTATTTGTTGCTGGTCTGAATTTTTTTCATAAAAAAAATCTAAACCAGTTTCACCTAACGCAACTATTTTAGGATGAGATAGATACGGTATTAATTGCAAAACATCATCTTGATGCTGGCAGTCTGATGGATGAATCCCTACTGAAGCAAAAACCATTTTATATTTTTTTGCTAGTTCAAGCACGGTTGCTGCATTATTTAAATCAATACCAACACAAAGCATATGGCTTACCATAGCATCGGTGGCACTTTTTACTGCTAAATCAAGGTTACCTTGATAATTACTAAGATCTAGTCTATCTAGATGACAATGGGAATCTATAAACATAGTTAAATTCACTATAACAAAAATATAAAAAACAAAATTATTGACACATTACGGCAAATTATAGCTGTTATTATAAATATATGCTAGATTAAAATATTTTATTTATTAAGGTAATATAATGCTAGAGATTGCTCAACTCAATACTACAAAAGTAGTTTTCCCTTCTATAGATAACGCATTAATAGAGCCTAATGGTTTATTAGCTGTAGGTGGCAACTTAAATGTAGATACGTTAATTAATGCATACCAACAAGGTATTTTTCCATGGTTTAACAACGATGAGCCTATTTTATGGTGGTCACCTAACCCACGCATGGTACTCTACCCAGATAGACTCCATATTTCCAAATCATTGCAAAAATTAATAAAAAAAAATAAATATCAAATTACAATAAATACTCAGTTTAATAAATTAATCACTGCATGCGCTGAAATTAGAGCAAATTCTGGAACTTGGATTAATTCACAAATGATTGATGCATACAATAATTTGCATAAATCAGGATACGCTCATTCAGTAGAAGTATATACTGAAAATAAACTAGTTGGTGGATTATACGGAGTTACTTTTGGTCAAGTATTTTTTGGGGAGTCAATGTTCAGCATCGAGGCTAATACATCAAAATTAGCTTTAGTTAAATTAGTCGAAACTTTAAAAACAAAAAACTTTAAACTAATTGATTGTCAACAACAAACATCTCATTTAGAATCCATGGGAGCTTGTTTAATATCGAGAAAACAATTTTCTAAGTTATTGACTAAATATTGCAATAATAATTATAATAAATGGTAATTAGATGATACAACTTAAAATTTTTGGCTTAAAATAACTTTATTAGTTAGCGTTTTAAATTGTAATAATAGCTTTTATCAGTAACTACAATATCAAGAGTTATATCAAATTTGTTAGTTGGAACAATATCTACCTGTTGAAAATCATAAGCCACCCCTATTAAAACAGGTCTAGCGCTACCTGTTAAAGCAGATAAAACTCTATCATAATACCCCTGACCCATTCCTAGCCTGTTGCAGTTTTTATCAAAACAAGTTAATGGTAATAAGATTGCATCTATAGTTTTGAGATCAATACTTTCTGCAGTTTTTTTAGGTTCAGCAATAGCAAATTTATTATAATACAACTTTGTATGCTGACAATAATTTACAAAAGTCATTTCTCTACTCTTAGTAGAATAAATTGTAGGTAAATAACAGTTTTTATTGTGAGTCCATATCCAATTAATAATATTACCTAGAGCTAGCTCATTATCGAAAGCAATATATGCTGCTATATTGTTACAATTTAATATCTCAGGTAATTGTATTAATAACTTAAAAGCTTTATAACTATAAATTAGTTGATCTGTAGTTGATAACAATGACCTTTTGAGCCGTATTTTGTTTCTTAATAGTTGTTTTTCATTCAAAAGGCGAGATTCTAATGATGTCATTTTGCTATATATTAGTAAAATTTATTAGCCATTAATACACCTTATTTTTAAAGATGTATTAATAATGCATTCTACTTTTAATTAAATCTAAATTAATTAAAACGGTATTTCATCTTCGAAACGATCAAACTGCGTTGCTTGTTGTTTATAAGAAGCATCTGTAGTTGCTGATTTTTCTGGACTACTGCTTAAAGGCATAGTCGGCATTTGTAGCGAATCATTACCACGGTTATGCATATTATCTTCATGCTTAGCATCAGTTGGTTTAAACTGTGTATTATTATTCTGATAATAATTATTGCCCTGAGAAGAGTTATTTGCTTGCTTCTTGTCACCCATATAATAGCCATTATTAGAGTTATTATATGAATGATTATTACTATGATTATCTGGTCTGCTGTCAAGAAGTAACAATTGCCCACCATAATCTACTACTATTTCAGTAGTGTATTTATCTTCGCCTGATTTTTGATCTTGCCATTTACGAGTTTGAAGTTTACCCTCTATATAAAGCTTAGAACCTTTTTTCACAAGATTTTGAACTATTTCAGCTAGTTTATTAAAAATTGTTATTCGGTGCCATTCAGTTTTTTCTTGTTGTTGTCCAGTATTTTTATCTTTCCAAACGCTACTAGTTGCTAATGATAAAATCGCAATTACCGAACCATTTTGAGTATAACGTATTTCTGGATTCACACCTACATTTCCAATTAGTGTGACCTTATTTAAACTACGAGCCATAGTTTCTCCTGATTAATCTAAAAAAATTTCTTAATTAATATTACATTTATTACTTGTACTTTAAACAAGCAATTAATTACAAGTTTTTAGTTAGGCTATATTTTTACATTGAGAAAAAATTAGCACAAAGCATTTTAAAATATAATTAGTTTCATTATACAGTTTAAAATAACAAGTGTATACTCTTATAGCTACTAAAAAGTAATTGAATATTTATATGACTATTCCAAGGCATTCTAAGTTCTTGTTATCAAGTTTTTCTGTATCGTATTTGATACATACTTTACAATTATTTGGTAAAACAATTGCTTCAATTACACCAGATACTTTACGAATTTTGGTTAAATATTCAAATATACTGGTTGGTGTGCTTTTATTAATAACAGTTACTACCGATTTAATGCTTTGTAGTTGCTGCATGCGAATAACTAGTAACAACCAAACTAAAATAATTATACTACATATTATTAATAAACCATCATGTCCATAATTTTTTAACAATAATCCATTTATATAACTTCCTAAAGCAGCACCTAAAAACTGACAAGTAGAATACAATCCCATCGAGGTACCTTTATTTAATAATGGACTATATTTAGCTACTAATGAAGGAAGAGTCGCTTCTAAAAAAGTAAAACCAAAGAAGAAGAATAACAAACCTAATGCAAACATTATATAATTACTTTGAAAAAACATAAAAAATAATGCAACTAATAAGCTACTAACACTAACTAGATATATCTGTTTAGTTTTACGTTGCTTTTCACTATAAACAATTAATGGCAGACACATAGCAAAAGATATCAAATTTACCAATAAATATACATACCCATGGTTTTTAATGTCTACACCTAACACAGAGATTAATAATTTTGGAATTACAATAAAAATACCCATTAATACAAAATGTATAGTAAACACACCAAATAGCTGTACTGGTATAACTTTAATTTTTATTATATTTTTTATATCTTGTATTAACAGCGATGGTTTTTTAGTAGCCTGGTTATTTTGTATTGTATTTGGAATAAAAAAGATAACTATAACTAAAGCTAGCAATGCCATAATGGCATTAACTAAAAAAATACTGCTTATTCCAAATTTTACGTAAATCCAAGGTCCTAAAAACATTGCTAAAATAAAAGATAACCCTATAGAACTACCAATAATAGCCATTGATTTACTTAAATTCTCTATCGATGTTATATCGCTAACTAATGCTGACAACACCCCAGCTATAGCTCCGCTTCCTTGAATAAACCTACCCAATATAACGCCTTCAACGGTATTATAATAACCAGCTATAAAACTACCAATCGCAAAAACTATTAAACCTAAGCTAATAATTTTTTTTCTACCATAAATATCTGATAACCAGCCTAAAAAAATTTGCAATAATGCTTGCGTAAAACCGTATGCACCAATTGCCATACCTACTTGTAAAGCAGAAATGCTAGACTGATCCTTCCAAGCTATAGCCAATATAGGTATAACCATGAATAACCCAAGCATTCTAAAAACATAGATTATAGCAATTAATAAGGTATTTTTTAATTCGTATAATGACATAAATATTTTTCAACTGTACTGAGAGGAATCCGTATACTATTATTTAAATAAATTATAATTCAATCATGAAATCTAACAAATTATCTAATGGTGCTACAAAGCACTATTACTCTAGTATTTTAGCCTTAGTTAACTAATTGCACTACTATACTATTATTCTACTAAATAGTCTATATTTATTATTTTATAATAATTACATCATTTTTATGTTTTTTAATGGTTACAAGCAGGATTTAATTTATGTAACTAGAAAAAAGCTAGAGTTTTCAAAGAAAATCATTAATAAAGACATAGTGCTATAAAAGCAACAAATCTTACGGGCTAACAAGGTAAAAGCTATTTAAAAGGTAAGCAATGAAACGAAAACAGTACTATTTTATGTAGAGCCGCTACTATTAAAATATCCCTTAAAAGAGCATGAGTTATTGTTCCGAATCTTTATTTCTATATTTATAAAAGGAGAGATACGAAACAAAGCACAAATCCTACTTTTTAGGGCAACCAAATATTAGCTGATACATTGAATCACAAAATACTATCTATGTTGTGACCCTAGAAGTAGCACCCAATTTTTTTGATACTAGTGTTGTAACATGTGTTTATACGAGTTTTCATCTAAAAATTCACGCATTTTCTTTATAGCATTTCTTTCTATCTGTCTTACTCTTTCCGCTGATACTCCGTATTCTTTAGCTAACTTGCATAAAGTTTCTTTGGTTTCTGCTAGCCATCTTCTATTAATAATATCTTTACTTCTAGAATCTAATATCTCAATAGCCTTTCTTAAACCAATTGTGGAATTATTTTCCCAATCAGAAATTTCTAATAGCCTATGTGGAGTGTTTTTATAGTCTTCTAAATAATTTACAGGAAATTGAAATGCTTCTTTTTCATCATCGCAAGGAGCATCAAAAGATTTATCTTGGCTAGTTAATCTAAGCTCCATTTCTGAAACTTGCTTAGGCTTAACCCCTAAATCTTTAGCTATTTTTGCGGTTTCTTCCTGAGAAAGCCAGCTCAGCTTTTTTTTAGCACTACGTAAATTAAAAAACAATTTACGTTGTGCTTTTGTAGTTGCGATTTTTACGATTTTCCAATTTTTTAATATAAATTCATGTATTTCAGCTTTAATCCAATGTACTGCAAAAGAAACCAAACGCACACCTATACTAGGATTAAATCTTTTCACCGCTTTCATTAATCCGACATTACCCTCTTGTATAAGATCAGCAAGCGGTAGATCGTATCCGCTATAACTTTTAGCTATATGGACTACAAAGCGAAGATGCGACATAATTAGCTTTCTAGCTGAATCTAAATCTTGATTGTAATATAAATTTTCTGCTAATTTTATTTCCTCTTCCTTCGAGAGTACACCTATGTTACTTACTGATTTTATGTAAGCCTGTGTATCTGAACCTGGAGAGATAAAGTCTATTTTTTGAAGTTTTTTACTCATGATCAAACTCTTGAGTTCTTTAATTTAAAGGTATTTATTTAATTTTAATGCAATATATACACCTTTGATTAAAGATGTATATATTCCTGAAAATATCTATTGTTAAATAGCTTTCAGATACAGCTAAAAAAATTAAGCATTGCTACATCATCTTAAAATACAAATAATTTAACCTGATTTTTAATCAGTATATGAATATTTGCTAACTTTACTTTTAACCTAGTTAACGTTTGATATTTTAGTGCTGTTAAGTTGATGAAGCATTATAATTTTTTTTATTAGTTTTGTAAATAGTTATTATTGTATCCTGCAAATTTATAAATAGTATATCAAAATGCTATGTATATGTATAGATAAAACACAAGTTTTATGTGCATAACTACAAGCTTTTAAATATTAGTAGTTTATTTATTACTCCATCTTAGATGGTAATCAAATTAAATAGTTCAATTTTTAGGTAATAATAAGAAATTTAACATTTGGCAATAGTACAAAATATGGTGCTATCATGCCTAAAATTGTTTTTAAAAGGCTATTACAGTGATATTATCAGCTTCAAACAAAGATAATTTGAACTTAAATGGAATATATCTTATATTAATAACCTATCTAATCTAGAGAAGAACATCTATATATACACGTGACAGATGAAAATGCTAGGTTTCAGGGCTAAGTAAAATGGCTTAATTCGAGGCAAAATACTGCCTGAATGCAAGTGCATTTCAAAGTACTTTAACAGTGAAGTAAATCTTTTTAATAGCCCCCAGAGGGCGAGGCTTCTAAGCTTTTATCCTACGTTAGTATTTCTTGATTTAGTCGACACTAAAT
>CAKNAD010000089.1:0-6108 GCA_929200515.1 Candidatus Gorgonimonas leptogorgiae
ATGCCTTATATCTCCGCCCTAAAGGGCGAGGCTTTACGGCACTACTAGGTAAAAATTATAATTAATTATAATTTGTAGTAAAGCTAATATTTTAATTATAGCCTTAATATTTTCATAGATCACACTGATATACGAATGCTAAGATACGATAATAAAGACGCAAATATAATAGATTAAACGTTGCAATGCATAATTTTAACTAATATAGAAACTTGCTATATTTTTTAAAGATATTTTTTTCCATTAATCAATCTTACGTATTAAAACACACCAATTATTTATTCTAGCTAAAATTATTTTATAGATTTTTTGATTTAATATAGTAAATTTGTTAGGCTATGTTTCAGCTAGATTCTAACAGGGGTTAATTTAGAGTTAGTCGTCAGGGTAGATGCTTAATATGGATAGGTCATAACATGCTTTTATCAACTGTTTGTATATCGATCTGCAAATAAATAAATTAATGTCCCTCCCCTTGAAAATTTAACCTCCAACCCTCAGTTAGATAAAACCTAAAAGTACATTTTCCGCTGTTATAGCTAATACGCTAGAATTTTTAACCGCTGCTCCTGTGCTTTTGGTTTTGTTTTTTATAAGTTTATGATATTCACATTATTTATATTATAAATTTATGTACTTTATATGTACTTGAGTGCTTTACGACTAGTGGTCAAAGATAGCTATATAAATTAAAATATTTATGGAGATATAATAGATGAAAAATATTCGTCCTTTGCTAGACAATATTATTGTTAAAAGAGAAGAAGAGCAAAAAACTTCTGCTGGAGGTATAGTACTTCCAGGATCTGGAGCAGAAAAGCCAAATCAAGGCGTTGTAATATCAGTAGGTCCTGGCGCTTTAAATAAAGACGGCAGAGTTCGTGAAGTAAGCGTACAAAAAGGTCAAAAAGTTATCTTTGGTAAATATGCGGATTCTAACTCTATTACCATCAATGGAGAAGAATTGCTAATTATCTCAGAAAAAGATATTTACGCAGTTGTAGAAGATTAATCTTTAGCAGTAAAATAATCATTAGTTAATAAACTATTTTAATGTATTAAATGTGGGAACAGTATAATGTCTGCAAAAAAAGTTAAATTTGGTGATAACGCCAGAAAATTAATGCTTAAAGGTGTTAATGTTTTATCAGATGCGGTAAAAGCTACCTTAGGACCTAAAGGTCGTAATGTATTATTAGAAAAATCTTTTGGCGCTCCTACTATAACTAAAGATGGCGTTTCTGTAGCTAAAGAAATAGAGCTACTAGATAAATTCCAAAACATGGGTGCTCAACTAGTTAAAGAAGTTGCATCTCAAGCTAACGATCAAGCCGGTGATGGAACAACTACAGCTACTGTTTTAGCACAAGCTATTTTAAACGAAGGTTTAAAATATGTTGCTGCGGGCATGAATCCTATGGATTTAAAACGCGGAATAGATAAAAGCGTTACCGAAATAGTAAAAAAATTACAAGCAATGGCTATTCCTTGCTCAGATAACAAATCAATTGCTCAAGTTGGTACTATATCTGCTAATTCTGACAAGCAAATTGGTGAAATAATCGCTGAAGCAATGAGCAAAGTTGGCAAAGAAGGCGTAATTACTGTAGAAGAAGGTAACAGCTTAGAAAATGAACTAAGTGTTGTTGAAGGTATGCAGTTTGATCGTGGTTATTTATCTCCACATTTTATCACTAACCACGATAGAATGACCACAGAACTTGAAAATCCTTACATTCTATTAGTTGATAAAAAAATATCTAATTTCCGTGACCTACTTTCAATTTTAGAAAATGTAGCTAAATCAAGCAGATCCCTTCTAATTATTGCTGAAGATATCGAAGGCGAAGCACTTGCTACATTAGTAGTAAATAATTTACGTGGTATAGTTAAAGTTTGTGCGGTTAAAGCCCCAGGTTTTGGTGGACGTCGTAAAGAGATGCTTCAAGATATAGCAGTTCTTACTAATGGTACTGTAGTTTCTGAAGAAGTTGGTTTATCACTAGACAGCGTAACTCTCGATGAGCTAGGATCAGCAAAAAGAATTCATTTAACCAAAGACGATGCTACTATAGTAGATGGCTCTGGAAACAAAAACGATATCAACATTCGTGTTGAGCAAATTAGAACAGAAATCAAAAACTCAAGTTCTGATTATGACAAAGAAAAACTACAAGAACGCGTTGCTAAACTAGCTGGCGGAGTTGCAGTAGTTAAAGTAGGTGCTGCTACTGAAGTTGAAATGAAAGAAAAGAAAGCCAGAGTAGAAGACGCTCTACACGCCACTAGAGCTGCTGTAGAAGAAGGCGTTGTAGCTGGTGGTGGTGTAGCTCTACTAAGAACCCTTGAAGGGCTTACAATTACTACTGAAAATGCTGATCAACAAGCTGGTGTTGAGCTAATTCTTCGTGCTTTAGAAGAGCCTATACGTCAAATTTCTGCAAACTCAGGTGATGAAAGCTCAGTAGTTGTTGACAAAGTAAGATCAGGAGAAGGTAACTTTGGTTACAATGCTGCAACTGGTGTGTACGGTGATATGATTGAAATGGGTATCCTTGACCCTGCTAAAGTCACCAGATCTGCATTACAAGCTGCTGCTTCAGTTGCTGGTTTAATGATCACAACAGAAGCAATGGTTGCAGATGAACCTGAAACTAAAGCCTCAGCTACTCCAGATATGAGTGGCGGCATGGGTGGTATGGGAGGAATGGGCGGAATGATGTAATCGCCTATTCATCTGATTGATGCGACTCCTTCTATTTATGTAGAAGGAGTTTTTTATATGTTTAATTTAAATATTCTGCTAAAAACCAACCAGTTTTAGATTTTTTATTTTTAGCAATTGCTTCAGGTGTTCCTGTTGCTATAATTTCTCCACCACCTTCTCCTCCCTCTGGACCTAAATCAATAACCCAATCAGCTGTTTTGATAACATCAAGATTATGCTCAATCACAACTATGGTATTTCCGAAGTCATTAAGTTTTTTAAGCACTTCTAATAATTGTCTAATATCTTCAAAATGTAACCCAGTAGTTGGTTCGTCTAATATGTATAATGTATTGCTTGTATCTCGCCTTGCTAATTCTTTAGATAATTTTAATCTCTGAGCTTCACCGCCTGAAAGAGTGACAGCATTTTGTCCTAAATGCATATAAGATAAACCTACGTCGATCATGGTTTGTAGCTTTTTATTAATACTAGGTACTGCTACAAAAAACTCTAAAGCTTCTTCCACCGTCATTTCTAGTACTTCATAAATGTTTTTACCTTTGTATTTTATATCTAATGTTTCTCGGTTGTATCTTTTAGCATTACACTGATTACATGGAACGTAAATATCTGGTAAAAAATGCATTTCAACTTTTATTTCGCCATCTCCCTGACAGGATTCGCATCTTCCGCCTGCAACATTAAAGCTAAATCTACCTATTTTATAGCCTCTAGACTTTGCCTCATTAGTATTAGCAAATAATTCTCTTATTATAGTAAAAATTCCTGTATAGGTTGCGGGGTTAGATCTCGGCGTTCTGCCTATAGGGCTTTGATCAATATTAATACATTTTTCTAGCATCTCAAACCCAATAACTTTTGAATAAGGATAACTAGTAATTTCTCTTGATCTATTAAGAATATGATTAGCTACAGGATATAAAGTGCCATTTATTAAGGTAGACTTTCCTGATCCAGATATACCAGTAACACAGGTAAATAATCCAGCAGGCAATTCAAAGTCTACAGATTTAAGATTATTACCGCTACAGTTAGTTATTTTAATTATTCTATTAGTATCAATTTTACGTCTAGTTTTAGGTGTGGCAATAGTTTTTTTACCGCTAAGGTATTGGCCAGTTATAGATTTTTCTATTTTCATTATCTGTTTAGCAGTTCCAGTAGCGACTATTTCTCCGCCATGTCTTCCCGCTCCTGGGCCAATATCTACAATATAGTCTGCTATTTCTATAGTATCTTTGTCGTGTTCGACAACAATAACAGTATTACCTAAATCTTTTATTTTCTGTAAAGAGTTAATTAATTTTTGATTATCCGCTTGATGTAGTCCAATACTTGGTTCATCTAAAACATACATTACACCTACTAAACCAGCACCTATTTGACTAGCAAGTTTAATTCGTTGTGCTTCTCCACCAGATAGAGTGCTAGCACTACGAGATAACGATAAATATTTTAAGCCTACATTTACTAAAAACTCTAATCTAGTAGATATTTCTTTTAAAATTACTTTAGAGATTTCTTTTTTACTCCCCGTTAACGATAACAAAGTTAAATCTTTTAATAGCTCCTCAATTGGTTTATTAGTAAGATCTGAGATGTTTTTATCTCCAATAAAGACATTGGAAGCCTCTTTGCATAATCTTGAACCATTACAGCTATCACAAGTTTTTTTATTTATAAATTTATTTGTTTGTTTTCTGACTGAATCGTATTCAGCATCTTTATATCTACGTTCTAAATTTGGAATAACACCTTCAAAATGCTGTAATTTTTTTTGTTTAATATTTCTATAGTCAATAAATTCAAAGTTTATTAACTCATTATCAGAACCATGTAGCAAAATTTGCTTATGTTCTTTACTAAGCGATTTGAATGGTGTGTCTACAGAAAATTTATAATGCTTAGCTACAGCGATAATTAGTTGAAAGTAGTACAGGTGATTTTTGCCCCAGCCAATAATAGCACCTTGTGCTAAAGTTTTGCTTGTATCCGGAATTATTAATTTCTCATCGAAAAACTGCCTAATTCCTAAGCCATTGCAGGTTGCACAGGCTCCTAAAGGACTATTAAAAGAAAATAACTTAGGGTCAAGATCTGGCATACTAAAGTTACAAACTGGGCATGAGAATTTAGTAGAAAAAAGCACATCATCAATATTATTATTAAGATAACTCAAAAGCACCGTACCATTACCTATAGTAGTTGCCACTTCAATGGATTCAGCAAGTCGCTGGCGAATATTATTGTTGACTTTAAATCTATCAACAACTACTTCTATATTATGTTTTTTATTGTCACTTATTGTTTCTACATCGTCAATTTCAGTGACTACACCATCAATTCGTATACGGATAAATCCTTGCATTTTCAACTGTTGTAGCTTAACAGCATGAGCTCCTTTGCTATTTTTTACGATGGGAGCTAATAACATAACCGCAGTATCGTTTTTTATTTTTAAAATTTGATCGGTAATTTGCTCTATAGATAAAGCAGATAATTGATGCTTATGAACTGGACACAATGGTGAACCAACTCGAGCGTATAACAGTCTTATATAATCGTAAATTTCTGTAACTGTACCCACTGTCGATCTTGGATTATAAGAAGTGGTTTTTTGATCAATAGATATAGCTGGAGATAGACCATAAATGTGTTCAACATCAGGTTTTTCCATTAGAGATAAAAACTGGCGCGCATAAGTAGACAAAGATTCAACATATCGACGTTGCCCTTCAGCATAAAGGGTATCAAATGCAAGAGAAGATTTACCAGATCCAGATAAACCAGTCAAAACAATAAATTTATTACGCGGTATATCTAAATCAATATTTTTTAAGTTATGGGTTTTAGCTCCTTTTATACTTATATATTTCATGCTTGAATTCCTAATAAAGTTAGATTGCTTATGCGCTTGTAGTTATAACTCATAGATAAAACTTCTTATAGTAGAAAATATAGCAAATAAAAAACCTTTGTAACAGAATATAAATATTAAAATACGGTTTTCTTAGTAATTTTTAATTGTTAATAGAAGATATAGTTTTATATCTATTATTGTGCCATATGATTAAGCATAAAATAATAAAGTGCAAAAAATTATACCATTATATATTTTCTTCTGAGTAAAAAAACTAAACTAAACCTTAAAAAATTAATCTAAATTAGCAATCTTAGTATTCTTATATTGTTTGCTTAAGATTAAAAACATTTTATTAATTATTTAGAAGGTTCACTATGTTAAACTTAGATAGTACTAACACAGATCAAAACAACACATTAATAGCAAATCAAACAAATGATACCGCTAGTGCAAATAAGGTAAATCTTGGTCAACAAATTGTTAAAATATTTAAAAAAAATGATATAGAAAATAA
>CAKNAD010000089.1:6208-10092 GCA_929200515.1 Candidatus Gorgonimonas leptogorgiae
ATATAGAAAATAAAATTAATCAAACTAATCCACAAAAACTAAAAATGCTAGCAATAGTATCTAGCTATAAAAAAGAACAAGCCCCCGACACAAGTATTTATGACCGCTTAGTTGATATAATAGCTTGCTGCCAAGATGAAAAACAAGATTCATTACTAAAAGCTCTTAAACCTTTTTTAACTGCAAATAGAATATCTTCAGCCATTAATGCACAAAAATATATTGAAGATATTAAAAAATTATATCAAGCCAATCCAAATAATAAAAATGATAGCATTTCAAATCAATATAAATTAGAAGAACAGATGATTCTTGATGGTATTAAGCATGAGTCTAGGCAGCAAAATATAAAACCTGAGACAGAAATAACAAATACATTAGTTGAAGAAATAAAACCTAATACAGAAGAAAAAGATAACTTTATTACGCTACTAAAGGAACACATTGAGCCTTATGAAGATGAATATTTTGAAGATCAAACTCGAGTACGTTATAGTAATGGTAATTTACTAATTAGTGCTGAAAAAAATGGTGCTAATACTTTGTCTGCCTTTATCTCCACACCTCGAGGTAACTGTAGCAACGGACAAAATATTAGATTTGTAGCAGGAGTTTCTCATGGAAGCACTCCAGAGAAACTTTCTGAATTATATACTGCGCGTTTTAAAGAATTTGAGTTATCTAAAAACCAACAACAACAGTTTCTAAAACTTGGAAAAACAGGCATTAAAATTTCTTTTAATTCTTTTTTACTATGTTCAATATATTTTCTGCCAAATGCATCAGATACCGATTTAGATACATACTGTTTTAATTATTCAGAAAACCGTTTGGACATGCCTACAAATGACGAGCTAAATAATCAAATACAAGTATTAATTAATGACAATTATGCTGTTAATATGTTTAAAGATTGTCTTTATTATAAGACTAAGCAATATTGGTCGTCATCTAATGGTGGAAATAGTATTCATGGATTAACTATTGATAATTTAATTCACTATGGCCTAATAAAGATTGAAGCTGATCAAACTGGTAAAAAAATATTTGATGATTTACTCACTATTATTTTACCAAAAGTGCGTTGATGTTAAAATTTATCAAAAGTACCGTAAATCCCATATCTTTAAATTGGAGAGTATATTGGAAAACTACTTTTAAAAACATGAGTAGATATATCAAAGAAAGTGAAAAATACTTTAACGGGTGGTACAAAATTCCTTTTAATTTTTTCAAACTTAACAGTTTGTTGTTATTTCAGTCGTTATTTATTTCCAAAGATTTGATCGTCGCATTAGATGCTAGTTTTATACCTAAAAGCGGTAAAAAAACAGATGGTTTAGGAAAGTTTTACAATGGTAGTGCTCAAGTTGTAGAAAAAGGTTTAGAGATATCATTATTAAGTTTAGTAGATATCAAAACGGGTTTGTTAAATAGCAAAAATAACAAATATAGAAACCTATTTCATAGGTAATTTTAAGCAATTCTATATAATTTAGGCGTACCAAGGCTAGCCATTTTATTAACAACATTAATTCCAAACATAACTTCATTTTCTTGAGCTACAAAATTTCTGAAACTTAGGTTTCTACTAATAAGAGTTTTATATCTAAACATGGCAGTTTTTGATATAGATCTCTTGTGGTAACTTTTAATTTTTATTTTTAGGTTTTTAGCTCGTTTACTGATGCTAGTATAGTTAGGACATTTAATATTTAAATTCATTTTCTTAAAAAGGGAATTTAAAAAGCCTTCTAAAGCTCTCAATGGAAGATTTAATATATTTTTGATATTAAGTACTGTTTCAATAGCTAAATCAGAAAAGATATATTGTTTACTTCTTTTATTAGAAGTTGCACTAGAATACCACTGCCTTGCAATATTTTCCTCAATCTAAAAGGTAATATTTCCTCTATTTATAAGAGAAAGATTATAACTAGACTAATTCAATAATTTATATTTGCTTTTAGACATAAGGCTTTACCTAAAATTGAGACTTTTATTTAGGATACCTTATAATTTATTCTTATTAAACAAAGCCTATTTACCATCAAAATATTTGAATAGTGATAGCTTTCCACTACATTGTACCAGAGCTAAAATGCTTTTAAATACGTTTCTAAGCAACGTATAATCAATTATATCAAGCCTTTCACGCATCGAGCGTATTATAAGGAATACGTTTAATACCAAAAATTGATTGCAGATTATGCTTAGTTGTTTTACCATGCTAGCAACTAATATTAAATTGCAACAGTGAAGGGTATTTAAGGCTAAATACAGTATATGCTGACATTAGCACATCTACTAACTTGATAGTACATTTTCTTTTAGTTAACTATTATTTTTGAAAAACTATTGTATACAATATTCTGTAATTTTGAATAACTTAGCATTTATTTTTTCATAGATAATTTCCTGTTTTATTCTAAAAAAAATAATAATATACGACAAAAAGTTTACAAAAAATATTTTTTTACTTTTTTAAAATACCTTTATTTATAGGATTTCATTATTAGTCAAGAATTGCTTACAAGTTATTATCTCTTATTGGTTAACATTAAAAAACTTATGTACTTGTATTAACTACAAGGTTATTATTAATAATGAAACTTTCAATGCTAATTTTTTATATTCATTTATTCATGCATTATAATATTTTTTTTACTTCATCAATACCATGGCAGTATCAACTAAAATGTTATCAGTGTAATAATTATTTTAATTTAAAAAATACTACAAGTCTTGCTAATATTTTTAGTAGCTGTAATGCAAGTAGCAAAATATACGATCGCAGGTATCAAGATTGTGCTATAACTATAAAACAACAAAATCATTTTAATGTTTATGATATTACAATCGGATGTATTAAAAAAACAGATTGTCCAACTAAACAACCTCATTCATGGAAATATATACACTATGATAAAGTAACGCAATTTAACTTTATAGAATGTTGCAGTAATAAAAAATTCGCCTGGTCACAGACACCAACTTTACAATGCTATAAAGAAAACAATTTTCCTAAAACAACAAAACTATTGAAATCTGGAATTTTATCACCTGAAGATCATAATCGTTTATGTCCAGGTTATGCTGAAAATTATCAGAATATATTAATAGATCCTCTCGATTTTCCTTCTACTGCTGATATGAAAAGAGTACAATTAGATATTAATGAAAGTGCTAATTTATTAATAACAATAGATAAAGTAGCAGAGCTAATATATAATCAACCTGAAGTTATGAATAAAATTAGTAAACCATTAACTATATGGGATATTCAAGCTACATATATAGAAAGTTATGCAATTTATTTGAGACCCAGTGAAAACATAATGATCTTTCGTAGATTACCTCATGATATAGGTAGGAGATATAATGGCCCAATAGCAAATGGTCATTTTTTTTATCCTACTTCTAATTCAATTCATATTTGTAATTTTACTAAAAAAGCTGAAGCAAAGCTAATTTACTGGGATGCTAAGGCATGCTGTTCTACTGTTATTTATCTAAGATTAAAAAAAACGACAATAGCACCAGTAACTACAGAGCTTATTTCATATAACTATAATCCAACCCATAGATATTATAAGCAGTTAGATAAAACCACGAAAAAAAATTTAGATAAAACCACGAAAAAAAATAATGCTACCTCTGATAGACCCCAACTGGTGATTGTACTACTATTGAGCAAAATCATAGCTATAATAGTATATTATTTATAATTATTTTTTTGAAAAATATTATGATGCAAATATAAGTAGTATTTTCAACACTTAATCTACCATAGGTTTGTCTTTCAAGAATATTTTTTAACATACAGTTTAATAAAGCTGTACCAACTACAGCTAGTAGGACAAGAATTAATCTTACAGGTGCTA
>CAKNAD010000090.1 GCA_929200515.1 Candidatus Gorgonimonas leptogorgiae
TACAAATTGCAACTACTTGAGAATTTTCTTTAGCTGCGAATTGTTTTACTTCATTTAAATAATCTATAGATGTCGTGCTATCTTCATCTATATTTGCTACATACATAACAGGCTTGGTAGTTAGCAAATTAAAACTTTTCAGAATAATAAGTTCTCTTTCCTCTAAATTAGGTAATAGCTCTTTAGCTAGTTTGCCCTTCTCCAGACAATCTATCAATTTTTGTAATATTTTTTGTCTTTCTTTAGAGTCTTTATCTCCACTTTTTGCCTGTTTGCTAATTTTTTGTAATTGCTTTTCAGCACTTTCTAAATCAGCTAGCATTAGCTCAGTATTTATAGTTTCTATATCAGATATTGGGTTAACTTTACCATTTACATGAGTTATATTACCATCATCAAAACAACGGACGACATGCACTATAGCATCTGTTTCTCTAATATTAGATAAAAATTTATTACCAAGCCCCTCTCCTTTTGAAGCTCCTGCTACCAAACCGGCAATATCAACAAACTCTATAGTTGTTGGTAGAATATCTTTAGGATTAACTATTGATGCCAGTAAACTTAGCCTATCATCTTGAACAGCAACTATCCCAGAGTTAGGCTCGATAGTACAAAAAGGAAAATTTTTAGCTTCGATCTTTAATCTAGTTAACGCATTAAACAACGTTGATTTGCCTACATTTGGCAAACCTACAATACCACACTTAAAACCCATAATATTCTATAAGCTCTCTGTTATATACACATGGCAGTTGAAAATTCTAGATTTCATCTGCCACGTATGCAAATATCTATTTTTTCAGAGCTTAGCAAAAAATATCTAGCTCTGAAATTTAGCTCTTTAACTCACAATATGCTAATACTGCTATAAATCAAAATCACCTAAATTTAAAGCGTCTGAAAGAGCTTGTTCCACTTCAAGATCATTTATTGCATCGCCTTGATGTCCACTAGATACTGCTTTTTTCTTTCTTCTTTCTTTATGATAAGCAAGACCTGTTCCTGCTGGAATTAACCTACCAACAACAACATTTTCTTTTAATCCCGCTAAAGGATCTATCTTTCCATTTATAGCTGATTCAGTAAGAACTCTAGTAGTTTCTTGGAATGAAGCAGAAGAAATAAAGGAATTAGTAGCTAAAGATGCTTTAGTTATTCCTAATAATCCATGAGTATATGTCGCAGGAGTCCCACCTTTAGCAATAACTTTTTTGTTTTTAGATAAAACTTCTTGCAACTCAACTTGATCACTATGTATTAAATCTGTATCACCTGGATCAATCACATCAGCTTTACGTAACATTTGACGTATAATTATTTCGATATGTTTATCGTTGATCTTCACCCCTTGTAAACGATATACATCTTGTATTTCATTTACAATATATTTAGCAAGCTCACCAACTCCTAGAAGCCTTAAAACATCTTTAGGATTAGTTGGTCCATCAGCAATAACCTCGCCCTGAACAACTTTCTCTCCCTCAAAGACATTCAGTTGCCTCCATTTAGGAATTAGATCTTCGTAAACTTTATCTTCTGAACCTTCAATAGGTTCAATTATTAATCTTTTCTTACCTTTAGTCTCTTTACCAAATTTAACAGTTCCAGAAATTTCTGCAAGAATTGCATGATCTTTTGGTTTTCTTGCTTCAAATAAATCGGCAACTCTTGGCAGACCACCAGTAATATCACGGTTTACAGATGTTTTTTGTGGTATTTTTGCGAGTACATCACCAGCCTTAAGAGTAGCACCATCTTGGATACCAATAGTGGCACCTTCTTGCAATAGATACTTAGCTTCTTGCTCGGTGTTTGGTAAATTTATATGATTTCCGTTCTCATCAACTAAAACAATTGCTGGTCGCAGATCTTTAGCTGTTGAAGGTCGATCTTTTGACTCTAAGACCTCAATACTTGAGATACCAGTCAGCTCATCTTTTTGAGTTTTTACAGTAATACCTTCTTCTAAATCGATAAATTTAGCAATACCAGATATTTCTGTAATTATAGGATGAGTATGAGGATCCCATGTTACAACAGTTTCATTTGATTCTACAAAATCACCTTCTCGTTTCAGCAAGCGACAACCATATGGCAATTTATATCGCTCTTTTTCTCTACCAAATTCATCTACTACCGATAATTTGCCTGATCTGCCAACTGAAACTAGAGTGCCATTTTCACATTCAACATATTTAAAGTCGTGTAATCTAATATAGCCTTGATTTTTAATTACAACACTATCAGACTCTGCACTTCTAGATGCAGCACCACCTATATGGAAAGTTCTCATTGTAAGCTGAGTACCCGGCTCACCAATTGATTGTGCAGCTATAACACCAACCGCTTCACCAATATTAACAAGATGGCCTCTGCCTAAATCTCGACCGTAGCACTTGCCACATATTCCTTGTTCGGATTCACAAGATATAGGAGATCTTACCTTAACCTCATCTATGTTCATCTGCTCTAAGCGATGAACCCAAGCTTCATCGATTAAAGTTCCGGCATGAACGGCTATTTCTTTATCTTTAGATCCTGGTTTAAACACATCTTCGGCAACAACTCTACCTAAAATACGCTCACCTAATAACTCAACAACATCTCCACCTTCAATGTGAGGAGTCATCATTAAACCATTCGATGTTCCGCAATCTTCTATGGTAATAACTAGATCTTGAGCTACGTCTACTAACCTTCTAGTTAAATATCCTGAGTTAGCTGTTTTTAATGCTGTATCTGCAAGACCTTTACGAGCACCATGTGTAGAAATAAAATATTGGTGTCCGTCTAACCCTTCTCGGAAATTAGCGGTAATAGGTGTTTCAATAATCGAGCCATCTGGCTTTGCCATAAGGCCACGCATTCCCGCAAGCTGTCTAATCTGAGCCGCACTACTACGTGCTCCAGAATCTGACATCATGTATACACTATTTAAAGATTCACGCTGTACTTCTTCTCCTTGAGAGTTTTGCACAGTTTCTGTCTTTAAATTATTCATCATGCTTCTTGCAAGAGTTTCATTAGCACGTGACCAAATATCAATGACTTTGTTATATTTTTCACCTTTAGTTACAAGACCTGTATCAAACTGATTTTGTAACTCTTGAACTTCTCTATCCGCAGCTTCAATAATTGTTTCTTTGTTATCAGGAATTACAAAGTCGTTAATACCTATTGATATCCCAGATACTGTGGCATAACTAAACCCTAAATACATCAGCTGATCAGCGAATATTACAGTCTCTTTCAGCCCTACGTCTCTATAACATAAGTTTATTAATGTAGAAATTGCTTTTTTTCTCATAGGTTTATTAGCTAAATTAAATAATAAACCATCTGGTACTATACCCCACAGTAATAATCTTCCTACTGTAGTATCAACTATCATTGAATCTAGAGAATCAAGCTTGTATTTTTCTCGTTGCTTTTTTGTGAAACTATCAGTAGTTTCGTATTCTTTTTTTTCTTTTTCTGTGAAATACTTACCTACTATGTATTTTTCTTTTTCTTGTTGTGAAAAATGCTTAGCTTTCATTTTCACTTTTATTTTAGTATGTAATTCTGTAAATCCACATTTATAAGAGTATATAGCCTCATCGGAAGTTGCAAAAATGCTACCTTCGCCTTTGCAATCATCTATAGCACGAGTTATATAGTATAAACCTAAAACCACATCTTGTGATGGAACGATAATAGGCTCTCCACTAGCAGGAGATAAAATATTATTCGTAGACATCATCAAAGCTCTAGCTTCAAGTTGAGCTTCAATAGTTAAAGGAATATGCACCGCCATTTGATCGCCGTCAAAGTCAGCATTATACGCAGCACAAACTAGAGGGTGTAATTGAATTGCCTTACCTTCTACTAATACTGGTTCAAAAGCTTGAATGCCTAATCTATGTAGAGTTGGTGCACGGTTTAACATAACAGGGTGTTCAGAAATAATTTCTGCAAGAACATCCCATATTTCGAGGGTTTCTTTATCAACCATTTTCTTAGCTGCTTTAATTGTAGAAGCTAGCCCCATGCTTTCAAGCTTTCCAAACACAAACGGCTTAAATAACTCCAATGCCATTTTTTTAGGCAAGCCACATTGATGCAATCTAAGAGCAGGTCCAACAGTAATTACTGATCTTCCTGAGTAGTCAACCCTTTTTCCTAATAAGTTTTGACGGAATCGTCCTTGTTTACCTTTTATCATATCAGCAAGAGACTTTAATGGGCGTTTATTAGCACCCATAATTGCTCTGCCTCTTCTGCCATTATCAAGTAAAGCATCGCCAGATTCTTGAAGCATACGCTTCTCATTGCGAATAATAATATCTGGAGCATTTAAATCTATCAATCGTTTCAGACGATTGTTTCTATTCACTACTCTACGATATAAATCATTCAGATCTGAAGTTGCAAACCGTCCGCCATCTAGTGGTACTAGAGGTCTAAGATCTGGTGGTAAAACAGGTAAAACATTGAGGATCATCCATTCTGGTTTATTTCCAGATTTATAGAAAGCCTCAGCTAACTTTAATCTTCTACTTAATTTTTTTAATTTAGTATCCGATCCTGTTTCTGCAATTTCTTCACGCAAGTTGGCAATTTCTTCTTCTAGGTCTAGCTCAGCTAGCAATATTTGAACTGCCTCTGCTCCCATCCTAGCATCAAAATCATCACCAAACTCTTCTAAAGCTTCATAATATTGCTCATCTGTTAGTAATTGATATTTTTCTAAAGATGTCATACCTGGATCGATAACAACATACGATTCAAAATATAAAACTCGTTCAATTTCACGAAGTGGCATACCTAACAAGCCACCTATCCGCGAAGGAAGTGATTTTAAAAACCAGATATGAGCAATAGGAGCTGCAAGCTCAATATGTCCCATTTGCTCTCTACGAACTTTAGCTTGTGAAACTTCAACACCACATTTTTCACAAATTACACCACGATGCTTTAAGCGTTTGTATTTACCACATAAGCATTCATAATCTTTAATAGGACCAAAGATTTTCGCACAAAAAAGACCATCTCTTTCTGGTTTAAATGTTCTGTAATTTATTGTTTCGGGTTTTTTAACTTCCCCGAAAGACCAAGACCTTATTACTTCTGGAGAAGCTAATCTAATCTTGACTGCGTCGAACTCTTCGTCTTTAGTTTGATTCTTTAATAGATTTAATAAGTCTTTCAATATCGTATCCCCTAGATGCGAATGACAAGCTAGCCATGCTAGCTTGTGGCAACCTTAAATATTCGTTACTCAGATTCCAAGTCAATGTCAATAGCCAAAGAGCGGATCTCTTTCAATAGTACCTTGAACGACTCCGGCATTCTTGGTTCCATACTATATTCGCCATCTACAATATTTTTATACATGCGAGTTCGTCCAGCTACATCGTCTGATTTAACAGTTAGCATTTCTTGTAAAGTATAAGAAGCTCCATATGCTTCAAGAGCCCATACTTCCATCTCTCCAAACCTTTGGCCACCAAACTGTGCCTTACCTCCCAAAGGTTGTTGAGTAACTAAAGAGTATGAGCCTGTTGATCTTGCGTGCATTTTATCATCGACTAGATGGTTCAGTTTAAGAACATACATATAGCCAACCGTTACTTTACGATCAAATTTATCACCTGTTCTTCCATCATAAAGATTAACTTGACCGCTATCATCTAGATCTGCTAATCGTAATAATCTTTTGATTTCATCTTCTTTAGCTCCATCAAAAACAGGTGTCGCCATCGGAACACCTTTAGATAGATTTTTAGCTAATTCTAAAATTTCACTATCATTAAATGATTCTAAATCCGCCTTAGGCCTTTCTAATTGCTTAGATTCATCATCAAGCACATGGGTTTTATTATAGACTTGATCTAAGAATGTACGGATTTCATTGACACTACGTTGAGCATCTATCATTTTTTGAATCTTAGTACCAAGACCTTTAGAAGCAGCACCAAGATGGGTTTCTAATATCTGACCAACGTTCATTCGAGAAGGAACACCCAGAGGGTTTAAGACTATATCTACTGGATTGCCTTCTTCATCATAGGGCATATCTTCAACTGGCATAATAATAGAAACAACACCTTTGTTACCATGTCGTCCAGCCATTTTATCTCCAGGCTGTATTTGCCGTTTAATAGCAAGATAAACTTTAATAATCTTTTGTACCCCAGGAGCCATATCGTCCCCTTTACTGAGCTTTGCTTTTTGCTCTTCTACACGCTGATCAATTGCTTGTTTAATGTTAGATATTTGCTTATCTGAAGCTTCAAGCTGTTGATTTAAATCTTCATTCTCCATATTCAGATTATAAAGATCGCTAAGAGTTACACTCTCTAAAAACCCAGCAGAAATAACCGTTCCTTTAGCTAAAGAACATCCTGATATAACTTTTTGTCCAAGAAGGCTGTTATCTAACCTTGACTTAGCATCACGTTCAAAAACTTTATACTCTTCTTGTAAATCTTTGCGATAATCTTTTAGCTTTTGCTCTTCGATGAATTTTGCTCTGTTATCTTTTTTTACGCCATCACGAGTAAATATTTGTACATCTATTACCGTACCTTTTGTACCCGTTGGAACCCTTAAAGAAGTATCTTTAACATCAGAGGCTTTTTCACCAAAAATAGCTCGTAATAATTTTTCTTCTGAAGTTAGCTGAGTTTCTCCTTTAGGAGTAACCTTGCCAACTAAGATATCACCAGGGGACACTTCAGAACCAATATAAACTATTCCTGTTTCATCTAAATTATTTAGTGCTGACTCGCTAATATTAGGTATATCATCAGTTATTTCTTCTGAACCAAGCTTAGTATCTCTAGCAACACAAGTTAATTCTTGTATATGGATGCTAGTAAATCTATCATCTTGAACTACTCTTTCGGAAAGTAAGATAGAATCCTCAAAGTTATAACCATTCCAAGGCATAAAAGCAACACGCATATTTTGACCAAGGGCTAACTCGCCTAAATCTACCGATGGACCATCAGCCATAATGTCCCCTGCATTAACCACGTCTCCTTCTTTAACTAAAGCTTTTTGATTTATACAGGTATTTTGGTTGGATCGAGTATATTTAATTAGGTTATAAATATCTACGCCAGATTCATCTGCGTTTATTTCTTTTTCATTTACAATAACTACTATTCGTGAAGAATCTACCGACTTAACAATACCGCCACGCTGAGCTACTACGCATACACCTGAATCTTCTGCTGCACGTCGTTCTATACCTGTACCAACCAAAGGTTTATCGGAGATTAAAGTAGGTACTGCTTGACGTTGCATGTTAGAACCCATCAGAGCACGGTTAGCATCATCGTGCTCTAAGAAAGGAATTAGGGAGGCAGCTACAGATACCATTTGCTTAGTAGAAACATCCATATATTGAATTTTTTCTCGTGGAATAAGCAAACATTCATTGCGATACCTGCCATTTACTAACGGGCTTATTATTTTGTTATCTTTATCAAAAGCTATAGATGCTTGAGCAATATGATAGTTTCCTTCTTCTATAGCTGATAGATAATCAATCTCATCTGTGGCTTTACCATCAACAACTTTTCTATAAGGAGTTTCTAAAAAACCATAGCTATTAGTTTTAGCATAACATGCTAACGAATTTATTAATCCGATGTTTGGTCCTTCAGGAGTCTCAATTGGGCAAACTCTACCATAATGTGTTGGATGCACATCACGAACCTCAAACCCTGCTCTTTCACGAGTAAGACCACCCGGCCCTAAAGCTGACACTCTACGCTTGTGAGTAATTTCAGATAGCGGATTGTTTTGATCCATAAATTGAGATAACTGACTAGAACCAAAAAATTCTTTTATTGATGAAGAAATAGGCTTACAATTAATTAAGCTTTGTGGCATCATTGTATCTACTTCGGGCTGGCTTAGCTTTTCTTTTACTGCTCTTTCTACTCTAACTAAACCAACTCTAAATTGGTTTTGAGTCATTTCACCAACAGAACGAACTCTACGGTTTCCTAAATGGTCAATATCATCGCATTCGCCTTTACCGTTTCTAATATCTACTAATGTTCCAAGAACATCAATAACATCTTCTGAAATAAACTTTCCAGTTTTGGTATCATATTTAAGAATTACACCTGGCCCTGTATCGACATTACGACCAAGTTTACGGTTAAACTTCATTCGACCTACTGGAGATAAATCATATCTTTCAGGCGAAGAAAATAAACTTTGAAATAATTGAATAGCAGCATCAGTAGCTGGTGGCTCACCTGGACGCATCATTTTGTAAATTTCAGCTAAAGCCTCTTCTGTGCTAGCTGTTGGATCTTCTCTCAAAGTATCAGAGACATAAGAGCCACAATCTAATTCATTTACATATATAACTTCAACATTATTAATGTTATTTTCTATAAGTTTTTCATAAATTTCATGATCTATTTTTTTGTTACATTCTGCGATTATTTCGCCAGTTTGTTCGTCAATTATGTCATTAGCTAAAATCATACCATATATATAATCTATAGGAGCTTCTAGAAATTCTAGTTTTGCGGCCTTGATTAACTGTATATGACGATTAGTGATTCTTTTGCCTTTTTCTATAATTATTTCACTATTTTTATCTTTTATATCAAATTTAGCAATTTCACCGCGTAGCCTATCTTCAACCAGCTTAGTTTTTACTGTTTGGCTATCGCTATTGATTTCAAATTTAATTTTTTCAAAAAATTTACTTAATATCTCTTCTGGAGTCATTCCCATAGCTTTTAGGAATATAGTAGCGTATATTTTTCGTCTTCTATCTATTCTAACAAACAATAAATCATTTTGATCAAACTCAAAATCTACCCAAGAACCTCGGTATGGGATAATTCTAGCAGAATAAATAAGCTTACCAGACGAATGAGTTTTTCCTTTATCATGATCAAAGAACACTCCTGGAGATCTATGCATTTGCGATACTACAACCCTTTCAGTACCATTAATTACAAACGTACCTGTTGGAGTCATAAGAGGAAGCTCACCCATATAAACACTTTGTTCTTTTATATCTTTTATTGCTTTCGGAGAGCTTTGTGAATCTTTATCATATAAAATAAGACGTACTTTAGCTCTTAATGGAGCAGAATAAGTATTCCCACTAGTTCTACACTCTTCAACAGAAAATACTGGTTCGCCTAATTCATAAGAAACGTATTCTAATATAGCATTTCCTGAATAACTTATAATGGGGAAAACAGATTTAAATGCTGCTTGCAATCCTATGTCTTCTCTAAGATCAGGATTTGCCTTTCTTTGTAAAAAACTATTATAGGATTCAATTTGGATATCCAGCAAATAAGGTACATCCATCACATGTGGCAAGCTGCCAAAATCCTTACGAATACGTTTTTTCTCTGTATAAGAGTATGCCATCAGCACTCCTCAGCCTAGCTACTTTTCAATCAATACCAAAGCGGACATTAGTGCCACTACGTTTTATGCAATAACTGGAAAACAATCAATTAACCATTTATGATTATCATCAGGAAAATATAACCCTTAAATATTTACATAAACCAGCACAATTGATTTATACAAACTTTTAATAAAAAATTAATAAATTTAAAAGCTTGTACTGGATAAAAAAACTTTAAACTACAAACATTACACCTAAAGCACTTTTAATATATCAACTATATAACTATTAACAATAGTAGTATAAATAATACAACCTTATTTATACAATATACTTTACATACGCTAAACATACATTTGATTAAAAATACAAAATAAAATAACTAATGAATAGTTATACAGCTTACAATTAAAGATAAAGGACAAATACTTTAAAATATACTGCAAATAATAATATTTTTGTAAATTTAAAACCACGCCTTGAAATTGTTTGTGTGCATGCACAAAACAGCTTTTTGAAGTTTAACGTATATTTTCTTTTAACTACTTCTTACTTACATTTTAATTTACTAAAGAATGTTGCTTGTTATATA
>CAKNAD010000091.1 GCA_929200515.1 Candidatus Gorgonimonas leptogorgiae
CTATAAGAAATTGAATTAGTACTCTATAAAAAGCACACAGCACGCTAGTTATTTACTGTCAATTATTGCGTTGTTAAAACTAAGCAATAAATTCTAATCTAAAATATGCTTTTATATTATAAAAACAATGGATAAAGTCTACACTATAAATAACTATTATTACATAATATTGCAAAAAAATACAATAATCAATGTTCATTTAATAGTAAAATGGTTTTTAATAGTTTTAGATATCAACTCTTAAATAACACAAAAAATAATATTTATACACGATGAAGATAAAAATGCTAGATTTCAGGGCTAAGTAAATATTTTTACTTAGCTTTGAAACCACGTATCTTCATCTGTTAAGTGTATATCTCTTTTAGTTAAATATAAACTCTATACAGCTTATACTTGAAGAATTTAACTATAAATGATATTTTATTGATCATGGTTGTAAACTAAATATTACTAACATATCTATTTTTCAGGATTATAATCTTATGAAACAGCCGGTTCGTATTGCAGTAACAGGTGCAGCAGGAAATATCAGCTATTCTCTCTTATTTAAAATAGCTTCGGGTGAACTATTAGGAAAAGACCAACCTATTATTTTACAATTACTAGAAATAGAAGATTCTATGGAGCGCTTAAAAGGTGTAGCTATGGAGCTTGAAGACTGTGCATTTCATTTATTGCATGAAATAAGCTTGCATTCTAACCCAGATACGGCATTTACTGGGGCACATTATGCTTTTCTTATTGGGGCAAAGCCTAGAGGTAAAGGTATGGAGCGTGCTGATCTATTAATGGCAAATGCTAAAATATTTTCAGAGCAAGGAAAAGCACTAAATAATTATGCCAACCCTGATATTAAAGCATTAGTTGTAGGTAATCCAGCTAATACTAATTGTTTAATACTATCTAGAAATGCTCTAGATATAAATCCAAATCAGTTTTCTGCAATGACAAGATTAGACCATAATCGTACGACAGGATTGATAGCAAATAAATTAGCTATTAATCCTGAAGACATAGATGGCTTATGCGTATGGGGAAATCATTCTGCTACTATGTATCCAGATATCCATAATGCTATAGCATATGATTCTCACGATATAATAGATTTAATTGACTACGCTTGGTATCAAGAAGAGTTAATAGCAAAAATTCAACAGCGTGGTGCAGAAATAATTCAACAACGAGGATTATCTAGCGCGGCCTCAGCAGCACAAGCTGCTATAGATCAAATGCATGATTGGATTCTAGGAAGTGATGATAGATTAGTTTCTATGGGGGTTATGTCTGATGGTAGTTATGGAATAGCTGAAGGAATATATTATTCTTTCCCTGTTGTGTGTCGTTTTGGAAGATACGAAATTATACAAGATATAAGTATTAATAATTTTGGAACAGACATGATGAAAGCAACTGAAAACGAATTATTAGAAGAAAAACAGTTGATAGAACACCTGTTACCAAAGGAAACTGAAGATAGCTATAAAAAAGTTTTCGTTCAGGATAACGATGGTAGTAACATAGGAAATTCTTACTATCGTGCAAATAAAATATAACTTCATGTATACACGTGGCAGGAAAAAGCTAGTTTTTAGAGTGAAATAAAAAGTTTTAATTAAAGGTAAAATATCAGATAATGCAATTGTTTTTCAAGGTGTTTTAACCGATGAAATAAGTTTTTTAATTTACCCTGCTAATAGAGTGTTTTTAGTTTATTCAGTATAATTTTACTTTAGCTATTTGCTTAACAACTAACAACAGGGTTAATAGCTAACAGTCATTATTATTTATCAAGCTTTTAAATAATTATATGAAATTTTATTTTAAATATGCCTAGACCATCGACAGCTATTATTAATCTTGACAATTTACGACATAACTGTCGATATCTTAAAGATTTAATAAAGCCATCTAAAATAATGACAGTTATGAAAGCTAATGCCTATGGTCATGGTGCAGTACAATGTGCATCTGCTATAGAAAATTTAGTAGATGGATTTTCTGTTGCCTTTCCTGAAGAAGCTATAGAATTGCGACAATCTGGAATTATCAAGCCAATCTTGGTATTAGAAGGTTTTTTTGATACCACAGATTTACAAATTGTTTCTTATTATAAACTAGATGTAGTAATACATTCATTTAAACAAATAGATATACTAACAAAAACCAAATTAACTAGTAAGATTAACATTTGGTTAAAGTTAGATTCAGGAATGTGTAGATTAGGATTTAACCCTAAAGATTATCATACAGCATGGAATAAATTGCAAAAAATATCGCAGGTAAAAAAAGTTATCTTGATGAGTCATTTTTCTACCGCAGGTAATGCTGATGATAACTACTACCAAAAACAAATAGCTATTTTTAATAGTATGCACTTTAATGGTGAAACTAGCTTTTGTAATTCAGCTGCTTCTATTAATTTTAATATTAAAGATACTTGGAAACGTATAGGTTTATTATTATACGGGGTGTCTCCTTTTGCTAAAGAACATCAGATAATTAAGCATATTCTTCCCGTTATGGAGCTGAAATCTGCGATTATTAGCATTAAAACTGTAGCTAAAGGTGAAAGAGTTGGTTATGGTGGTTTAGTCACAACCACTAAAGATACTGTAGTTGGAGTTGTTGCTATTGGATATGCAGATGGCTACCCTATTTGTACTAACAAAAATGCTGCTGTTATTGTGCATAAGCAACAAGCTCCTATTTTAGGGCAGGTAAGCATGGACATGCTAACTATTGATCTTAGTAATATACCACAAGCAAAAATAGGTGATCAGGTCATTCTTTGGGGTAAATCACTATCAGTAAATAAAGTAGCTGAATATTCAGGATTAATTCCATGGCAAATATTATGTAATGTAAATAGAGTAAAAATTTTATACACCACGCAACAACAGCTAACAGGCAACTTAAATAATATAGATAATAGCTAAACAGCAATTTATATTCAACAAAAATTTTATTGGTTAAAGTCATGGAGTTTATTAGAGGAATTCACAATATAAAACCACATCATCAAGGATGTATAGCTACTATAGGGAATTTTGATGGTGTTCATTTAGGGCATCAAACTATTTTACAACAAATTACACGACAATCACAAAAAACTAAAAGTAGATCATGCGTTATCATTTTTGAACCGCAACCAAAAGTATTTTTTCTAAAAGACCAAGCACCAAAACGTATTTGTGATCTACGTCAAAAACTTATATTTTTTGCTGATTATCAAATAGATCAAGTATTATGTATAAATTTTAATAATAAATTCAAGCAATTATCAGCAGATAATTTTATTACTGAATTATTACTAGAAAAATTAAAAGTGCGCACCCTTTACATAGGCGAAGATTTTAAATATGGAAATGATAGAATAGGGAATTTTAACCATTTAACCAGCTTTGCAACCAATAACAATTTTACAGCTCATGTTGTGCCTAAATTTATTAAAAATAATAAAAAAATCAGTAGTACTTTAATTAGAGAGCTGTTACAAAATAATGATTTATCAACTGCTAATAAGTTTATGGGACATCCATTTACTATAACAGGAAAAGTTGTAACAGGAAATCAATATGGGCGTAAATTAGGATTTCCTACAGCTAATATCGCCTTAAAAAGAACAAATATACCTATTAATGGTGTTTTTATTGTTAGAGTTATTATAAATGGAATTGTTTTTTTTGGTGTTGCTAATATGGGGTTACGATTATCTATAGATAACCAGCATCCTATTTTAGAAGTACATATATTAAACTTCAATAAAGATTTATACGGTAGATTAATTCAAGTAGAGTTTATAAAAAAATTACGCCAAACACAGAAGTTTTCTAGCATGGATGAATTATCTAAAGCTATTCATCAAGATGTAATACAAGCAAAGCAGTTTATTGATAATCTAAAGCATTTGCTTCATCGTTAAAATACCTTGAAATGCAACCTGTATTCCTGCGGTATTTTGCTTTGAATTAAATCTTGTTACTAAGCTCTGAAAAAATGCATCATCAAGTAATAAATATATTATTAGCTATCTACCAAAAAAAATAAATGCCGATGGAACAATTATTATATAATAGCTTATGAGAATAATATATGAAGATAATCCATCGTCCACAAAAAACAATATTACAATTCGTTATATTTTTATTTTTTTGTTGCAGCTCTGTTATAGCATTAGCAGTAAATTTAACTAATATGAAGGTTTCAGCGTTATCAAATAATTCGGTTGAAATAGAACTTAAATTTGATGGTGAGGTACCAGCAGTTGAAGATTATAGTCTTCCTAGTGCACCATCTATATTTTTTGATTTAGAGAATACTAGTACTAATATAAAAAAATATAATGAGATAAAAACATACGATGTAGACTATATAAAAGTAAGTGAAAATCAAGAAAAAACTAGAGTTTTAGTAGGTTTAAACCAGCAAACTAATTATCATTATAAAGTAGAGAGTAATACTATAATTTTGCTTATTGGAGCATCAGAAAATCCATATACCGATTGTCTAATGGGCGAAGATAATAAAAATATGTTAAACTCAGAACTGTCATCGGGAATAACAAAAATAGATTTCAAACGTAATGATCAAGGCAATGGCTTAGTAGTGATAGACTTAGATGATAGCATCGCTGTAAATACCTACAAAGACGGTAATAAGGTTTATTTAGAATTTGAGGGAGATATTATTCCTTCGGATCTTAAAAATAGATATGATGTAAATGATTTTAATACTCCCGTGAGTATTATAGATTCTAGTTCTGATAATAAAAAAAGTTTTATTATAATAGAAATGAAGCAACCTTATGAATACTTAGTTTTTCAAGCAAATAATCAATTAACTATTAATGTTAGCCAAAAAGAAAGTAAATATCTAGACAGCAACACAAGCACAGACATGTTTTCAGGGAACAAAATTGACCTTAATTTTCAAGATATTGACATTAGATCTGTATTGCAAATAATAGCTGATTTTAATAAATTTAATTTAGTAGTATCAGATGCAGTTACTGGGACAATAACTCTGCATTTAGATCAAGTTCCATGGGATCAAGCGTTAGATATAGTAATGAAAACCAAAGGTTTAGATAAACGCATTAAAGATAATATTATGCTTGTGGCTCCAATAGATGAATTAACAGCTAGAGAAAAATCTTTTTTAGAAACTGCAAAACAATTGCATAAATTAGAACCTATCACAACTGATGTTATCAATATTAAATATTCTGAAGCAGATGAAATTGCTAAAATGTTAACTGGGCAAAATGATAAAAAAAATTCTTTCTTATCAGAAGATGGTTCAATTCAAGTTGTACCACGTACTAATAGTTTATTGATAAAAGATAGCTATTCTAAAATAGAAGAAATACGCAAGCTGATCGATGGTATCGATACTCCTAATAAGCAGGTAATGATAGAAACTCGCATAGTAACAGTTAATAGTAGTTTCAAAAGAGATTTAGGGTTTAAATGGGGCTTTGAATCGAAAAAAGTTGATATAGGTTCAGGCAGGGGTATACAAATTTTTGGTTCGGGAAATGCAAGATCTGCAGATTCTAGTTCAAGTACAGAGGTAAGCAATAATGGTTTTACTCCATCAGATAGCTTGTTTACCGATTTGTCTGTAAATGGATCGGGATTTGGAATAAATTTAAATGGTAGTGGTGTTGAGAGCTTATTGGCTTTACAAATATCAGCTGCATTATCTGATGGCGGTGGTGAAACTATTTCGGAGCCAAAAGTATTTACAACTGATAAAACAGAAGCTGTTATCAAATCTGGACGACAAATCCCATATGAAACTCAAAGTGCAAATAATGGCAAAAAAATTTCCTTTAAAGATGCAGTACTTTCATTAAAAGTTAAACCGCAAGTAACACCAGATAAACATATAATTTTAGACATCAAAATAAATAATGATAACGCTTCAAAACAATTATATGGTACTGGTGCGCCAGCTATAGATACTAATGAGATATCCACTAGAGTTTCTGTTGAAAATGGAGAAACTTTAGCTTTAGGTGGAGTATTTACTCATACAAATGATAATAGTATTGAAAAAGTGCCGCTTTTATCTAGTATTCCTATAATAGGTAATTTATTTAAAAGAACAACAAAAGGCGATACTAAAAAAGAAATATTGATCTTTATTACTCCAACCATAGTAGATGAAAGATTAAAAGTTTCTGTAAAAGGCTAATTAAATAAGTGAGAGCATTTAGAATTTCGTGGTATAACACGTAATTTAGAGTGGCTTCAACCTAGCTCAAATATAATCAAACAGACTTCTAGTTTTAAGGTTATTGTTAGATCGGGTTTGAGCTACTACATATAATTATATTCTAACATATGAAACGAATTTGTGAACACTACTACTAATAATAATAATCATCATCATCATCATCATCAAAATCATCATCTAGAGGTCTCTTAGATAGCATAATTACATCTTCATCATTTTTAAATTCATTACTTAAATATTGTAAAGCATCTGGACTTTGTCGCATTGCAGCAAGAGCAAATTCTTTATCATTTTTAAATTTATCATCTACATTTTTTATCTGCTTATAATCTCTGCTAACCGCTGCAAAGGCAATGTCTCTATCTTGTTTTAGTGTTTGATTAAGTGTTTGAAATACATTTTTATTATTAGCTGTAGCAGCTAGAGCAACGTCTTTATCTTGTTTTAAATTAAATGAAATATCGTTAAGAAAGAGCTCACCATTATGAGCAACTAAATTTATTACGCTTTCTTTGTCTCTTAATAAATCTGGGTAATGTTTTTCTGCAAATTGTATTGCCGAGCTATTATTAGCTATTACACCATAATATATAAACTCTTCTTGTTCATTTTTAGGTATTTTGTTCAGTTCAGCAGTTAATTTATCTACGGTATCATTATTATGAGTCAGATTATGAAAAGTATAACCATATTTTATATATTTTTGCGTAACAGGATCACTAGTGATTTTATGTAAATGACCCATCTTCGGCCCTTTTTCTAATCCAGCCATAAATACAAAAAACTTAAATTCATTTTGATTTTCTATAGAAGAAGAATTAATCTTTTGTCTTACTGTATCGAAATTCCATACGGCATCATTTTTACCAACTACTGCATTTGAATGTACCAATGCTATGTCTAAATCAGCTAAATTAGATATAACAGATATAATATTTTTAAATCCAGATATCATTTTATCGTTATTTTCAATATGAGAATACTCAACTTCAATCATTCCAGTTGCTTCGTTTACGGATATATTTAACCCCGTATCATCTGGATTTATATTCTTAAGCATTTGTGTTATCATAAAAAATCGTTTTAGTTTGCCTTGGTAATTTTTTGTTGCTAAAAAGTTATCTGAAAGTTGTAATTTTAAGGTTTTACCTTTGCCACCATCTGCTTGTTGTAACATTTCTATAGTACATTTATGAACACCTAAATTAAATGAAGCTGTAATTGCATCATCAAAAATGGTAATATCACCTTTACGATTTACTTTTTCGCAAGAAGCATAGCAAGATTTTGCTAGGCGTAATTGTTCTTTATTATCAGAAAAATGTACTGCCTTAATATTTTCTGAAACCTTAATGCTTTTTCCAGAATTAGAATTAATAGCAGCAGGAGTTAAAACTTCAAACATGCGTTTATGAAGTATCCAAATCAAATCATGGGCAGTTCTAGCATCATTGACTGATTTTGGTGTATTGAGTTGTTGCATTATATTTGATATGTGCTCAGCATCTTTAAGTAACTGCTGAAAACTACCAGTTTTTAATAATTCTTCTGAGCTTGAATTTAATTGTGTAGATATGTTTTCTATTTTGCTAGTTACCTCAGAGCTTATTTGTTTTAATTTGCTTTCTAACTGAGTTATTTCAGATAATTTTCCGTTTAGAAAAATTGTGTTTTTATCTGAAGAATTTTTTTTGATACCTGTTTTCACTAGACTCTTATAACCATCAAGAAATTCTTGTAAATCATTAAGCATCTTGATGTTGCTTGCCATTGCCTCTTTAATAATCTCTTTTCTATAAGGAGCCATACACAAAGATTGAATTCCCTTAGTTGAAAAGCATTTATCTAGCCATTCTCCTTGTTTAAAATTATCTAATAGCATATAGTTTAATTTATTTAGGTCATTGAATATGGTAGCAGGATTATCACGATTAATTTTAAAAGGATCTGTATTTATTGGGCTTGATGATTGCCACATAGTAGATGCGGCAGAGCTAGTATTTATATTTGCTAATTGTTCATTAAATTCTGTACCAGCAGTAACATAAGCATTAGTTTTACCATTAAAGTTACCGCAAGCTAGGGTGATAGGATCATTAGTTGAGTTAAGGTTTTTGAATTGATCTCCGGCGACGATACAAGGTTTTTCTTCTTGACGCAAGGTTATGGCTATATGATCATTAGTACCTCCTTGTTCAAACACAAAGCCATTAACTTTTTGTAGAACAGCAGGTTCTAGCATCCAATCCTGCCCATGTTTAGCAATAATAATAGCGCCTTGAGGAATGTTTTGAACGTCTTGCTCGTTTTTCACATGAACGGGTATACCGCTACAACGCCCTTCACTCACTAAAGTACCATTAACTAAAGAGTTAGTTGGTGCATCTATAGCAAAGTCCATTCCTCCTGATAATCTAGTGATTGGTCGAGCTTGAACAATATATAATTTATCATGTTCGTCTACACAAAATTCAATATCAACAGGACAAAGAAATAAGTTTTCTATTTTTAATATATATTCTTTTAATTCTTGCAAATGTTTGGTATCGAGAGTTTCAATCTTTTCAGTTGATATTTTTTCTGGTTGTTCACTAAAAGTATTAGCTCCTTCTTGTTGCAAAACAAATTTTGTAGTTATATTACCTTCAATAAAGGTTGTATCTTCTGTGAATCTAGAAAGTGTATGTCTATGAGGTATTACACCAGCTTGACCACTTACCACACCTTGTGGTTGACCTGGGCCAGATTCAATTGAAATGCTATTATTTTGAAATGAACTGCGACTCATAGCTACGCCGCCATGTTTAGCTTTAATGCATCGTTGCAAAAGGTTAGCCATGGCTGGCTCAGATAATTGTTGCATATTACAGGCTGCTGGACGAAACGCTGATGCATATACCCTTAAACAAGTAGATAAGATATCAGGTTTATTATTTACTATAGAATCAAATTTACCTGCTTGTGCGTTACCGAAATTATCCTCTAAAATACCGGAGCTTCTAACAATCAAAGGGTCATTTGGAAAGCTTTTAATAAGTTCTTGGTGTGCTTGCCTAATTGAAGTAGCAATTGGTAAGTCTTTAATTTGTTGATAAAATTGTTCACTGCAAATAAATTTTTCTAATCCGTGAAGATATCGATCTTTTTTATTTGGGTCTTCTAGATAAAAATCTTTAATTGCATTTTTTATATCAGTAATACTAAAATTATTAGGTAATTGAAGAGACTCAATATCGGAAATAAATGGTTTTAATTCATTAACATTTATGGGTAAGTCTTCAATTTCTTTTATGGAAGTTACACTAATAGGTTCCCATTCGGGTACTGGGATACCAGCATCTTGCAATAGCTTTAATGCTGCCCCTTTGCCACCAATCATTTTTCTGCTAAATTTATTTATCGAAGTGGCAATTTCTATGGGAGTGGTAGCTTCCGTAGAGCTGATAGCTTCTTTCGGGCTAACAGATTTTGTTGCTGTTACTGCAGTAGTTGATATAGAGGTTGCATAATCTTTGTTGGGGGTAGTAATTTCTGTATGGCTAATATCTTTTGTAGTTATGGGCGGTTGTTTAGGAACAGTAGGTTCTACAGTAGTAGCTCTTGTAGTGGTTGGCTCAGGTTTTTGAGAGATAGCACCAGATTTTTTGAAAGGGGCAGGTTTTTTAGAAACAGCAGGTCTTGTATCATCAGGGATAATATTTTCAGGAACAGTAGGTTCTACAGTAGTAGC
>CAKNAD010000092.1 GCA_929200515.1 Candidatus Gorgonimonas leptogorgiae
AAACTTATAATCACTTGCTGAAAACCCGCATTTCCAACTGCCACGTGTATATACGAAACAGCTAAAGATATCTTTAAGTTACAAGATAAAAATCTGGGCTTGTTACCTATTTATCAAGCAAAAAATGACATCTGTGGAGATCATGGCCGTATAGATGAGCGTAAAGTTGAAATGCTTCCTGCATATCAGTTTGAAGAAGAGCTTGATAAATCTTGGAGTGAACTTAATAGCTTAATACGTGTAACTTATACTAGAATAGAATCTACAAATACAAAAATAGAGCAAAGATATTACATCAGCTCCCTTCCAGCTGATAATCCTGAAGCTATTTCTGGTGCAATTAAATCACACTGGCAAGTAGAAAACTGCTTGCATTGGAGTCTTGATGTTACATTTAGAGAAGATAATAGTCGCATACGTAATAAAAATGTAGCTACGAATATGTCATGGATAAGAAAGTTTGCTCTAGGATTACTAAAAAATGAAAAATCTTTCAAAGCTAGCATTAGGCGTAAGCAAAGAAAAGTACACAGTAGTCTAGAATATTTGTACAAAGTTTTCCTGCAAGATTAATAACATACTTTAAGTATATTAGACCCTCAGGTATAACAATTTAGATGCGTTTACCCTGATAATTAGAGTCGTTATCATCTGTATTTAAAGTAGCAAAAAATATGGATATGTGGTTTCTTACGATACTAAATGCTATTTTTAAAAAAACATGGCGTATGCTACTCGATGTTTTACAAGATGCAGAAAAAGATATACTAAAAAATGCTATGAAAATACCCCAAAGAAAATCTAAAAAACATGAGACATTAGGCGGTATTTTAGCTATGTTAGATGCTTAATGTTCTGTATATGGTCTTCAAGTAGAAGGTGTATATTCTTAAATTTATTGTAAAACTATTATATAGCGCTACCCGTTAATACGTAGACACTTTTAGTAGTTACTTATATCATATGATAACTAGCAATAGTTATTAACCATAGTATCTCTTAATGTCTAAATCATAGCGAACAGTGCTATACGTATTAATCGCAAGTGGTTATAAGTAAGTAGGAATTCAGAAGTTAAAAAAATTATGAAATATAGTAAAACATAGAAGTTTTCTCTGGTATATCTAAAAAATAGACTGTAATTAGGGTATTGTATTATTAAAACAAACAAACTATTTTGAATACTGTTTAGATGAACCGTTGAACATTTAAAATCGCTTTTGACACATAATATTGAAAAATATCAATATAATCTATAATATTTATACTACATTATTAGTTAATATTATTCTCATAATGTATCAATATTTGTACACAAACTTTTATTTTGTGTTTAATTTTGTATTACTTTGTATGCAAAATAAAATACTAATTAGTAATTTTATGATAAATATATAATAATATATGTCGTAAGTATTATTAGTGTATTATTGTATATTTATTTGTTATTTTATTATATTGTTAATTATTTGATCTATAATTAATATTTATTGAATATAATAAACTTACAATAATATTTTCTATTATTGTGTATTGTTGTTAAAAGCTATGCATTATGTTGCTTGTAATATATACACATGGTAAATAAAAATGCTAAACTTTAGGGGCGAGTAAAAGTTTAATTTGAAGCAAACACCTTGAGATGTAATTGAATTTCAAGGTGTTTTAGCAACGAAATATATTTTTTAACGAGCCTATTAAGGGCAATATTTTTAAGATTTCATACTGCGTAGTATTTTAATATTTAGGTAGCACTAAACTTGCAAATACTGCCATAGATAAAATTTTATAATCAGTTGCTTAAAAACTAGCTTTTAAATCGCCTAGTGTGTGTTCATCTTCTATATAATAGGAACTAAAGAAAGTTATTTTCAGGCTATTAAACGAAAATATAACTTTGACTATATTGCAGTAATAAATATCAGTGTTATAACGACGTTTAAAAGATTAAAATTTGTAGCTGAATGGTTATTAAGAAGATTTTCTTTATTGTTAAAGCATCTTGATGTGTTATTAACATTGTTTTGATGTCTTTAACTTAGCTTTAATTTTTTTATTAGCCGGCAAAAATAATGTTTTGAAGCTGAAGATGTATGGCAACAATACCTTATAATTATAAAAATGGTCATATTTACATTTGTTATAAATGTATTTTATTAATTCTATAATCTAAGAAGGGAAAATCAATGACTTTAAAGGGGATAATCAAACTTGTTCAATTGATACAAGAATACCGTTTAACAGTAATACAATGGCAAATATTATTAGTTGTTGCTGAAAATCCTGGTTCAACGATTACAGGATTAGTTAAATCAGGAAAGCTTACTTGTGGTACTCCTAGTGATATTGCCGTTACAGTAAAAAGACTTGGGGAGGGCAGACATGATCGTCCAGGTATGAGTTTAATAAAAAAAGAGCAACTTAAAAGTGATGCTAGATACTTTAAGTTGTCTCTTAGTGCTAAAGGAAAAAGGCTTGTTGAAAAGATAAAAACCAAAGCTAGAAGCTATAAGTAAATTTACTAATCGCAATAAATATATGCACGTGGCAGATTAAATCTAGCATTTTTATCTGTCGCGTGTATGCTATAAAAATATTAACACACATGATTTCACAATAACAGTCGTGCAAATAGCGGCAAACAATCCTGCGATAATATCATCTAACATAATTCCAAATCCGCCTTTGACTTTTTTATCAAAAAATATTATTGGCCACGGCTTAATAATATCGAAGACTCTAAACAATATAAATCCAAGTATTATATTTATTGCATTATATTCAAGTAGCCCCAATGTTAACCATAAACCGCAGAATTCATCCCATACTATTCTAGGGTCATCTGTAGTGTTAGTATCTTTACTTGTTTTATCGCAAATAAAAATGCCCGCTAAGGTTGCCACAGTCAACACTATCCAAAAAGCGATTACTGGAAGCTGATTTATTAAAAAGAATAAAGGCAGTGCCATTACTGTACCAGCTGTTCCCGGTGCTTTAGATACTAACCCAGAGCCCAGACCAATAGCTAGTAAATGTATAGGATCTTTATAATTAAATTTTGTATTCTGTTGTTTATTCATAATTTAAATAGTTATTAATTGTTATTCCACTTATGCTGGTATCCAGTTATATAAAGTGGATTTTTGTTTTCATCTGTTATCTGGTTTGGGTTATTTGTTATAACACCAATTTGCTTAATTTGAGGAAATCGTTGCTGTAATAAATTTAACTGTTGTTGATTTTTTTTAGGAATGGTCACAATTAATGTATAGTCATCACCACCGTATAATGCGTATTTTAGCGCTTCTTCTTTAGTAACTAAGCTCATTAAAGCATTTGAGATAGGTATTGATGCTAAATTAATTTCTGCACCTACATTACTAGTTGACACTATATGATTTAAATCTTGTAATAAACCATCTGAAACATCTATAGCACTAGTAGCATTTATCGCTCTTAATTCTTGCGATACTGTTACTTGACTCTCAGGATACCAAAATTTTTTTAATAGTTGTGTAATTGAATTTTGATGATTATTAGGCTTATTTGCAGTTAAATAATTTAGCGATGCAGCGGCATCTCCTAGCTCCCCTGTAATGCAAATTATATCTCTAGGATGGGCTCCAGAGCGTAACAAAGATTTCCCTTTAGGTACCAAACCTTGGCACTGTATAGATATACAGAGTGGGCCTTTAGTGGTATCGCCGCCAATTAAGGCTATATTATGTTTTTGGGCACATTTTGCAAGGCCTTCGCTAAATTGTTCTAGCCAAGCTTCTGATATTTTAGGTAAAGTTAGACCCATTAAGAAACTATGGGGAATAGCACCCATAGCTGCGATATCGCTAATACATACAGCTAACGCTCGATACCCCAACGCTTCAGCAGATGAATTTATAGGAAAATGCACGCCTTCAACTAAAGTATCTAATGATTGTACAATATCCATATTGTTGCTGATATTAAACACAGCTGCGTCATCACCAATTTTAGCGATTTTATTTGCTTGCGTTAGCTTTTGGGTAGCAAAATACTTCTGTATTATTTGAAATTCATTCATCAGCTGATAATTGCAATCTAGTGATTAATCTCTTAAATTTACTGCTAGTTTATCTAGTATACCGTTTACATATTTGTAAGAGTGTGAACCGCCGTATCTTTTAGATAGTTCTATTGCTTCGTTAATAACTACTTTATAAGGAATATCATGCTTATTAGTTAGCTCATAGCAAGACATACGTAAAATTGATAACTCTACAATGCTTATGCTATGCAAAGAGCGATCAATAACTTTAGATATTTCTTCATCTAATTGAGCTGAATTTTCAATTATACCAACTAATAGCTCGTTGAAATAATCGCTGTCTAACTTGCTGTTAGCAAACACTGGGTTAGCGGCAAATTGCTGTTTTATTGAATTTGCACTAGTTTTAGAAATCTGCCATTGGTATAGTGCTTGCAGTAAAAATTCTCTAGATTTTCTGCGATTAGAAATTTTTTTATCTACAATTTTAGATTCTTTATTAGTGCTATTTAAGGAAGTCATCAGTGTCTCCGTCAATATGTGTCCGATACTATAACCACTGATGTACTAATCTTCAAATAGAAGGTTGGGATTACAGAGGCCTGAGAGAAACATCAGCTACATAAAAATTCTGTATTTCTCCTTTAATATTAACAATTATACCACCTTTATTATTTATTCCTATAGCTGTACCACTGAATATTTTTTCTTCTGCTATTACCGAAACTTGTTTATTATAAAAAGCATCAAATTTTTTCCATAACTCCATAAAAGAAGGTAAACCACTAGCAAAAAATGTATCTACATTGCTAGAAATATATCTAATTAGCTTACTAATAATTAAATTGGGATCTATTGATGTTTTATATAAAGATTGCAAACTAGCTATTTTAACTGCCTGTTGTGTGTTACTAGATGGTTGTCCTACATCGGTATTATTTATTCCGACACCTATAATTATATCTTGGATCGTCTTGCTACTTGTTACTAACTCAATTAAAACCCCACCAATTTTGTAATAATCATCTTGCTGTAACATAATTATATCATTAGGCCATTTTAATTGAACCTCGGTTTCTTGTATGCTATTAATTGCTTGTACGATTGATATAGCAATTATTATATTTAGACCATAAAGCTCTTGAATAGTATTATTAGCTCGCATTCTAATCGACATGCAAATAGAAGCTCCCGATTTATTGTGCCATGATCTTCCTCTGCGACCTCTAGCTTGAGTTTGATAATCAGCACATAAAATAGTCTTAGTTTTATCGATAAGTGGGATAGCTTGAATAACATCATTAGTGGAAGTAACGGTGCTAGCTAAATGCAGGTCTATTCTATTTGCAATATTTTTAGGTAAGTTGTTTATAATATCATTATATTTCAATAATGAAGCTTTTGATTTTAGCATATACTTTATAACTAAGTTAGTGGCTACTCTTTAAGTAGCTAAAATAAATAAAAACATCTATTTTAGCTAAAAATTTTGTTTTATGTAAATAATAATGTTTACTAGGAAGCGGTTAATCCATTTTGCACTGCGGTTAATATCTCAAATATATTTCTATGCCACTTTTTTTTCTAGTTTTTTTAGTACTCTAGCAGGATTAATTTCATCGGCTTTATCATATAATTTTGCTGCTAACCTATCCTTGCCTCTACGCACTTGGGCGACATCATCTAAACTTATTAAGTGTCCATAAGTAGAAATAATTGCAGCCAATCTTCTTTTATGCGGTGATGCTCCGTAATTATCTGAAGATAACGATAACAATAGATCCCTAATATTTTTAGTTGCAACATCTGGAATATCAGGGCATATTAAACTTATAGATTGACGAATAAGATATTCTGCTTCAGCAGATACATTTGCAAAATCAGCTTCTTCTGCTTTACTAGCTCCTTCTGTGCTACTTTTAGAAACATGAAATAACTTCATATTATTACCTATTTCTTTTGCATATTTTTGTTGTAAAAAATGATAATATGCCATATTTTGATACAAGAAAGGAACCATCCAACTATCTTTTCCCGTTGTTCCATTCCTTAGTTCAGCTACTAATATGTTAAAATAATCACATTGAATTAGCTTTTCTATAAGGCTATATGATTTTTCTAAATTAGTACCTGACATGTGTAATTCTTTAGCAATCTTCCAAAAATTACGCTGAGAAACAATATCTTTTCTTGTAAATGATTTATTTACTACTTCTTGTGTTTTTACTTTAGTAGCTTTTCCACTTATAGGTTTGCTACTTGTAACTTCGTTAGCGAACTGCCAAGCTTGTACTTCCTCTGCTGTAACTTCCTCAGCTAATTCTTGTGGTTCATTAGTTTCAACAGTTTCAGCCTTTTGTTTGCTAGAGTTATTTTTACCAGTAGCTGTAACAACTGGAGTGGTAGGCTTTTGAAGTAATGGTTGTTGCTCTCCACTAAGTTTACGTAATACATCTGCTTCTGCACTAAAGCAATTCATATTAATTATAGCAAGATCTTGTAATTCAGATTCAATACCATCTACCACTGATAAAACATTACAATAGCTACTTGCCTTGTCATATAACTTAGCAGCCTTTAAAAAACCTTCAGAGTACATTTTTTCTTTTGCTAAAGAAGCTGTAGTTTCCGCTAACAATAAATATGCTCTATTTATTCCTAAATCAGCCATTTCTAAATACAACTTTTCTGCTTTATTAAATAAATACTGTTTTTTATCTAAAGTTAATTTATTATTTTTATCAAGCAAGTACGTAATTATTTGAGCTATTAAATATTTACTGCTATTTACATATTTAGTTTTATCTGTTTGCTTAGAGATAAATTCCAACATGTCTATATCATCTAATAAATCATCATATGAATCTTTATGAGCAATAGCTAGCAAAGCAGTTCCTAAAAAAGGAAAAAAAGTTTGATGTATCTTAGCGTTTAAGATTGCTAACTCTTCATCTTTACAATATTGAGGTGTTGAGAAGGTAAATCCTAAAGAATTACCCTTCATATAACAACAGAATATTTTTAATATTATTTCAGGACAACCTTCCCACGATCTTGTATCATTAGCTAAACTTTTATAGTCTTTTTCTAGTATATTTAACCACTTTTTTATGTTGTCTTTTATTTCTATATTCTTTGGAGGCGTCTCGCTATTCCTAGTAGATACATCTATCCATCTTGCTAACTGTATAATACTATTTGCTGATGATGTATAAAATATTTCTATAAAGCCTGTATTTATAATGGTATCATACCAAGAATTAAAATCAGTAGTAGTTATATTATAGCTTCTTAATAATTCTTTTGTTTGTCGCCTTGTATCATTAAATTCTCGCTGATATATTTGAGCATATATACCTAATGCTTTAGTCTTAGATAATCCTGCTGTTCCAATGTGATAATTACTAATCACTTCTAATAATTGGTTAAATAATTTAGAAAACTCACTAACAAAAACAATTCCATTATCAGACAAAATAGTAGTGTGAATACCTTTAAAAATAGGATTATCTAGATTTTTATAATAATATTCAACCCCTAAAGATAGATCTTGTATATTTGTTTTATAATCCTCAAAATCTATATAGTTACTAGCAAACGTAGCAATTAATTCTAAAAAAGTTCCCCTTAAATAGTTATTAGTAGTCAGCTTATGATAGTCTATATTGGATTTATCTAAAAACAATTTCATAATAGCAACAACCGTAGCTATTTGATTATTTTTGCCCCCGTTGTTACCTAGGATATCCCGTTTAAAAGAATTTGATACTTTTGCATATGTTGTTAGTATATCTGTAAAATTAATATTATCAATTTTTTCATAATCTGTAATATTTTTAATAAACATTGAATTGAGCAAGTGAAAGCAAACTTCAGATTTTTGTTCTATAAGCTGATCAATAATAATTAGTTTATTTTCATCGTCGTTAATTATATCATAACAAATATATAGTTGTACTTGAATAATTTCTAACATTTGATCTTCTAATATCACTATTCCGTCAGCATATTTTCTACCGTATTTATATGGCTTGTCAGGATTGTATTTATTCCATGTTGCTATTATTTCTTGTTTTATAGCAATTAATTCAAAAATATTTGTTTTTATTAGATCTTTATATTGTTCTATCACACTGTTATCTACTCGTGACCATATTTGACCTTTTTGGTAAAGTTGTGATAACTCTGTATAAAGTTGATCTATTTCAGGATATATAAGATAATCGCCAGATATTTTTTGTGGAAATGCTGGTTTACAGAAACAGTATCCACGCTTCTCATTACTAAATGCACCATTTACAAGTGACGTTCTTACTTCAAAAGCATCAATCCTGTCAGGAGTATTTTTTCCCACTTTTCTACTAGATAAATCTTTATTGCTCTGGGGCTCTTGTTGCCTTTCTGATGCAGTATATCTTTTTAATTTTTTGGGTTTTGTAGAAACTTGTTGCAGGCCTAAAGGGCTAGTTGCTTCTAGCGTTCTAGGTGAAGTTGCTCCACTTAATGATTCACTCATATTTTACTCCTTTAATAATATGTATAACTATGTTTAAATCTGAGAGGTATTTTACAATAAACGATCCATTTTAAAAGTAGCCTTTCAAGCCTGTATTATGCGTGGAATATTATACCATATAAAATAAAAATAACATGCTTTAAGTATAGTGCTACCCGTTAATACGTAGACACTTTTAGTAGTTACTTATATCATATGATAACTAGCAATAGTTATTAGCCATAGAATCTCTTAATGTCTAAATCATAGCGAGCAGTGCTATAGCTGTAACTTTTCTTATCAGTATCATACAAATTTAATTGTATTTTCTAAATAATTATCCTCTACAGATGTAAGACTACAACTTGATTCTGATGATAATCTTGGTTCATCAAAATTTGCTGATGATGAAGATGTTTCTATAGGAAAACCATTTAGTGAGCTGTTGCTATCTCTACTAATAGTACACATGTAAGAACTCCTTTTCTTTGCTATTTAGTAGTGAGATTATATCACAATATATCATCATTACCTAATGCCAAGGTTGATGTTTTATTTAGAATTTGCGTTTTTTGATTTAACCTGCGCTAATTTGATTAAAGTTAATAGTTTAAATAGCTAAGTACATATAATTTAAAAGCATAATTTATATTAGTTTTAAAAATATATTTTTTAATAAAGTAATAAACTTTTTTGATGAATTATAGTAAAATTTTTTAATAAATTTACATCCCTAAAATAAGACAATAACAATGATAAATCATATATCAACAACCTCTAGTTTTAACACATTCCATGATAATATAAATGATAAATCGCAACTGAATGATTATATTGAAATTGATGAGACAATAACAAGTTTTGAGATGTTACATAAACAACAAAACTTTGCTTTAATAAGATCTAAATATGCGGAATCGATAAAAGAATTAGCCAAATTGTATTATTTTTTTGAAGGTAAGCAAGTTACACAAAGCGTTCAGTTTACTATTGAAACAATATATTCAACAGAAATAATAAAGCATAATAGTTTATTTTATAGCTATAAAAAAACGAGAAGCTATATTTCTAGTATTATTGATTATCTTAATTTGTGTAAAAATAAGCAAATAAGAAACAATCATACTGCTATGATAGCTGCAAAGTTATCTGAATGTTTTGGATTTTGCTTAGAAGGATTTAATTCTAAAATAACAGATCTTCATGATTATATAGTAATTTATAGTAATAGTGATTTAGATAAAAAAATTAATACTAAAATTAAAAAATTAATTCAGGAAACTATCAGAGATGTATTATTAGCCAAACAAAACAATCATGAAATTAACATATCAACTAGTAATATACATTATCAAAATGCATTCTTTAATTTAATTGCTGATGATTTCAATTTTAAAATAATTGTGGATAAATATGCAACTTTAAATAATATAAAAATTAACTCTATAACAG
>CAKNAD010000093.1 GCA_929200515.1 Candidatus Gorgonimonas leptogorgiae
TAGGAGGGTCTATGGCTAATAACTATTGCTAGTTATCATATGATATAAGTAACTATTAAAAGTGTCTACGTATTAACGGGTAGCGCTATATCTAAGTTATATCTTCCGTGATATTAGTTAGTAATATACTTAGAGCATCTATTTGTATTTCGTTCTCATTTTGTTTAAAGTAATGATCCATAACTCCTGGCAGAAGATAACTATCTAAACTAAAATTTTTAACATATTTAGCAGCAGAAACTTCTTTTTTTACAATTAGTGTTGTGATATTTGGATCAAAAAATCGCAATCTTATACCTCTTGGTTTTTTATCAATTATTAAGGCCATTCTGTGGTGGTATGTTTGTAATAATAATCTTTTTTCTTTAAGATCCTTCTGTTCTTCAAATAATTTACAAAAACTATATATAAGATTTGGAAACGCTCGTATAGAACAAGTATATGAATCATACTTTTCCATATAAGATATTGTAGAATCATCACCAGTTGATATTCCTTTTTGTTGCATAAACCACATAGCTAATTGAAATTGAAGTCCCTTTTGAGAAAATATTTTACTGAATTGTTTACCATCCTCAACGCATTGTAATAAATCTTCACTTTGAAACATATTACCAATTTGATTTGCCTCTGTCGTAAAATTAGCTTGTTCTAAACACATTCTAAGATTTAATAAATTCATAAACATATTTTTACAATTAGTTATCTCTACAAAAGCATCACGGAAAATTGACCCCAGACCAATTTCATGAGCCCGATGTCTTACATCTTCAAATGATGATACATTCATTACTAAATTTTTTGCAAATTTTTCTGGCGTTTCTTTAGGTTTAAACAACCCAAAACCCATGCTTACAGCAAGATAAGCTAAATCATTACATAAAAAGATATCATCAGATTTATCAGAGGAATATTGTTGTATATCTCCATCTTTATTTATACAACCATTTAATTTAAAAATTTCTGCTGTAGAATTAAATTTGGAATAATATTCTATAGTATCTATTGGTGTAGGTATTACTGCAGGTTGCGATACAGGTACTAAGAACAATTCATTTGTTGGTATGGTTGTTTCTATAGATAGTGGGCTAGCACAAGAACTTACAACATTTTGATTTATTGTTACTTTTCGCTGTTGTAATATTAATTCATGTACTTTGTCATATAAAGATTCTTTTGGGGAATTAAGATATGGAATAGTCTTGTTATTAGACTGGTTTTCTTGTGCTTGTGGTAGCCATTTAAAAAAGCCCATATAGTTTAATATATTGATTGCGCTGATCATGTTATTACTCCTCCATGAGATTTATAAACTTAAATTACACAATAATAATAAAGAGGCTTAGTATACCATAAAAAAATGATTATTACAATGATTATTACAATGATTAATTTATACTCAGATTATTTAATTTATTATTTTGAAAAAACTATATACAGGTGGTAGTTGGAAATGCGGGTTTGTAGCAAGTGATTATAAGTTTTTAGTTAAAGCTATGCATACATATCCTAATTAAAGGTATACAGTAGCACAACTCTATGTTTGATTTATACTATGCTATCAGAGAGATCTTCTATTCCTGTAGGGTATATAACAGAATCATAATCTTTGATATTATCGTAATGCTGAATCGAAAACAATTTTTTCATATTTAACCCTCCTATTTGTGCTTCCATATTATCCCAGTCTATGCACTTGGTACGAGCATCAAAAAAATCTAAGAATTTCACTAAAATAACTTTTAGTTTTTCTGAAGCAAAACATTGTAAAGATATATAATTTTTTAGATAGCTATTTTTTTTGATATCAATATCTAACCTAATATCTCCTACAATAGTAGAAATATATTTTTTTACAATAGCAATTATACACATATAACCTCGAAGCTCTATAATCAAATTATTTAAGCAAATGGATGTGTTTTTTCCTGTATTTATTCCTTTAAAACTAACAACAATATCATGGAGTTTTTTATATTTACTAATAAAAACACTAAATTTCAAATGAAAGTCATCAGTAGCTGATTCATCTATATCAACAGAAGACTCTAAGTATGGTATATATTCAGCATGAGATATAATCGCACTTTTTTTAAAATAAGATATTATAATATCTTTCAAGTGGCTGGCATATTTTTTACATAAAAAATCTTTTTCTAAATCGCTAGGAAGCAAATCCATAAGTTCTGGCACGATACAAAGATTTGGTTTTGTTAAATGCTCTTGAGCACCATAATTATATTCATTAAGTAAATTTATAATATTATCATGTCCATTTGCTCTAGCCATTGAAATAAGACACTCGTTATCTTTATTTTCAACATAAGTTTGCAAGATATTTTCATTACTTTGTAGTAAATCTTTTAACAGACCAATGTTGCCATAAGTACAGCAGAATATTAATTTAGATTGTGTTTTTTGCTCATATAAAAGATGTTTTTTTAATTCTTCTAAACATGAATTAGTATTTGTATTAGTCACCTTCGCAATTTTTGGGTTAGTAACATAAATTACAGTTATATACCTTTTGCAAAGTGGACATTTTTTGCTATAAGATAAAATCTCCTGTAAGCAAGCATGATGGTACGAATGCCCACACTCAGCCACGGCAATGTTGTTATTTGCACTTGTTGAACCCTCTGGGAATGGGTTTAAACAGATGGCACATTCACTGGGATTCTGACCAGATGTTGAAAGAAAAGTAGAACTGCTAATAATAATAATTTCATCCTTGATTATTGATAAGTTAAAAAATTAATCTACATAGATGTTTTTTATAAGATAATTTTATTAGGTAAATGCCACACAAGTAGCAATTACCAATTAAAACTTGAATATAAATAAATTTATAAAGTGGGGAGTAAACTTTTAACCTTATTTACTAATACTTATTATTTTGCAATAACATATTAATACCCATTATAGGTTGGAGCCTACGACATCCTTGATTTCCAATTAAGTGAAATTTAGTCTTGTCGTGTGACGTTATAATAGCACATCCCATTGAAATGAAAGGCTTATTTTTTGCTGGTTTTACATTTGATACAGAATGATATTTAGGTCTTTCATCTGTTTTTGTAAATCTGCTTTGAGTAACCTTTTTGGCATTAGCTACGCTGTTTAACTCCCTATCACTTACAGACCTCTCAATTGGCTTTTCCTGAGTATTTAAATCAATATCCCACAAACTTTGTGATCTAACTTGTACGCCATAATCCATATGCTAAAATCCTTTTAAAACACAAACACAGCTTTTATTTTTTGCTACTATTCCTTAATTTTAGTGCAAATATAAATAGCTAAATTAGATTTGATACCTTATTCAATAAACCAAAATCGACTTGTAAAACAAGATACCTTTAAAAAAAACACACTTTTTATAGAAAGTGATGCTGGTATTTTAGCATATAACACTTATTTATATAAACTTTTAGCAACAAATATCTTAAATAGTTAACCTTAAATAAAAAATGTTATTTAACGAAAACTATTACCGAAAACACTGTGAATATCTACAAGAAACTAAAAATTTTGGTTTATTTTGTTGAAAAACTTTGAAATGTCAGCAGTATTCTTATAATATTCCGCTTAAAGTTTATTTTTTATTAGCTATAAAAGATCCTATATCTTCAGATTAAACGAAGTATAGCTAATATTTGTTGATAAAGGAGATTAAAGTGTCGCAAAATATAAAAATAGATCCGCAACTAGAACAACCTAAGTTACAAGAAATATCTCACATGGTGTTAGCTGAAGCAAAAAAAAATGGTGCTTCAGCTTGTGAAGTAGGAATTAATTTTGATACTGGTTTAGCAACTAATGTTAGAATGGGTGAGGTTGAAAACATAGAATTTAACTGCGATCAAGGAATAGGGGTTACCGTTTACTTTGGTCAAAAAAAAGGTTCTGCGAGCACAGCTAATTTTAGCTCTAAGTCAATTCAAGATACAGTGAAAGCTGCTTGCGATATCTGTAAGTATGCTGCTGAAGATCAATATGCTGGTTTAGCTGAAAAACAGTTAATGGCGACAAAAATCATCGATCTTGATCTTTATCATCCATGGGATATAAATCCAAATCAAGCAATTGAATTAGCTAAAGAATGTGAAGAAGCTGGTAGAAATTCTGATAACAATATTATTAATTCAGATGGTTCTAGTTTAACTACACATCAAGGTTGTTCTATTTATGCTAATAGCCATGGTTTTATGGGTAGCACTTTAACAAGTCGTCATAGTTTGTCTGCTATACTAATAGCAGGAAAAAATAATAACATGGAGCGCGATTATTGGTATACATCAGCTAGAGATCCTCTAGAATTAGAAACTGCAAATTATGTAGGAACTAAAGCAGCAGAGCGAGCTCTAAAAAGATTAGGAGCAAAGAAAAAATCGCAAAATAATGTATCTGTGGTTTTTTCTGCTGAAATAGCTAGTAGTATTGTTGCTCATCTTCTCAAAGCAATAAGTGGTGGTGCTTTATATCGCAAGTCATCTTTTTTATTAGATCACTTAAATAAAAAAATATTTCCTGACTGGATGCATATTTATGAAAACCCGCATCTGCCTAAAAAAATTGGGTCTTCTAGTTTTGATCAAGACGGCTTGGCAACTAGAAAAAAAGATTTTATTAATCAGGGTATCTTAACAAATTATTTATTAAGTACCTATTCAGCTAGAAGACTTAATATGGCAAGCACAGCAAATTCTGGTGGTGTTAGTAATGTATTTATAAAACCTAATACAGAATCACAACAAGATATAATTAGCAATCTAAAAACAGGTGTTTTAGTTACAGAACTTATGGGATCAAGTGTAAATTTAGTCAATGGTAATTACTCTAGAGCAGCCTCAGGGTTTTGGATAGAAAATGGCGAAATACAATATCCAATATCAGAAGTTACTATAGCAGGCAACTTACGAGATATGTTTCAGAATATAACTGCAGTAGGCAATGATATAGACCAACGCAACAGTATTGTATCTGGATCTATTTTAATAGAAAAAATGACCTTAGCTGGATAACTAATATACTCTTTATTAATTATCTTTACACAATTAGGATATACATATGCAAATTATTTGTCTTATTTAGACGTTATTATAATAAATACTTAGGACTGTATTATGGCTAATGCATTAGAGTTGAGCATCGGCGAAGATGCACTAGAAAAATTAAATGATGCACTAGAAAATGGTGTGTCAACAGAGTTGCGTAGTATGCTTAATAGCTTACCAGCAGCAGATTCTGCACACTTGCTAGAATCATCACCACCTAAATTAAGAAGCTTGCTGTGGAGATTAATAGACCGTGAGCAAGAAGGATATGTTCTACAAGAATTAAGCGATGAAGTGCGTCATTTCTTTTTAAATCGCATGAATATAGCCGAGCTTAAATCTATCTTAGATGGCAAAGACGTGGACGACATAGCCGATTTACTCCAGCAACTACCAGATACTATAACAAGAAAAGTATTAGACTCAATGGATTATCAAGATCGCCAACGAGTCGAAGAGGTATTAGTTTATCCCGAAGATTCTGCTGGTGGTCTTATGAATGTAGATACCATAACAGTAAGATCAGATGTTACCGTAGATGTAGTATTACGCTATTTACGCCAACACAAAAACATACCTAAAAATACCGACAGTATTTTAGTTGTGAATAGAAATAATCAATATATAGGCATCTTACCTATAACTTTATTACTATCAACAGATGCAGAAAATATGGTAAGTAATATCTTGTTAAAAGATATTAAACCTATTGAAGCAAATATGAAAAGCAGTCAAGTAGCACTATTATTTGAACGCCAAGATTTGGTTTCTGCTCCTGTTGTAGATAAAAACGGTAAATTATTAGGCAGAATAACTATTGACGATGTAGTTGATGTAATCCGTGAAGATGCAGAACACTCTATGATGAGCATGGCTGGTCTTGATGATGACGAAGATACCTTTGCCGCACCACTTAAAACCGCAAGAAGAAGAGCTGTATGGTTAGGAATAAATTTAGTGACAGCTTTTATAGCTGCATCGGTAATAGGTTTTTTCCAAGAAACCATAAATCACCTTGTTGCTTTAGCTGTACTAATGCCAATAGTTGCTGGTATGGGTGGTAATGCAGGTAGTCAAACTCTAACTTTAGTCGTTCGAGGCATGGCGTTAGGGCAAATTAGTAAGAATAATCTTAGGTGGCTTATAAGTCGTGAATTTATTTCTGGGCTCTTAAACGGATTACTCTGGGGAGTTATCATCGGAATAATATCTTGGCTGTGGTTTCAAAATATAAAAGTTTCTATTATTATTTGCTGTGCCATAACAATTAATTTGAGTATGGCTGTTATCGTAGGTGCTTATTTGCCAGTAGTATTAAAGTCTTTTGGAATAGACCCAGCGTTAGCTGGCAGTATATTACTGACAACAATCACTGATGTTATTGGTTTTTTCTCGTTTTTAGGATTAGCTTCTGTGTTTATCTAGCTCTTTCTTGCATTTTACGAATTTTAGTTAATTTCTTTTCAAAACGTTGTTTTTTTAGCACTGATATTTCATCAATTAATAATTTGCCATCTAGGTGATCTATTTCGTGCTGTACGCAAACAGCCATAATGCCCGTACATTCTTTAGTATATAAATTACCATTGACATCTGATGCTGTTAATATGATATGATCGTAACGACCTAAAGAATCGTAAAATCCAGGTACTGATAAACAGCCTTCTGGTAGTTCAGATCTTGTATCGCCTACCGCTTTATAACTGGGGTTAATTAAAACTAGGGGCTGATCCCTAGTTTCTGATATATCAATAACTACTATACGTTTGTCTATATCTACCTGAGTTGCTGCGAGTCCTGCACCTTGTGCATGGTACATGGTTTCTAGCATGTCTGCTACAATTTGATTGATGTATTCATCAAACTGTTTTACAGGTTTTGCAACGCGACGTAATCTTTCATCTGGGTATTCTAATATTTCAAGTAATGCCAAAATTTACTCCTTTATATTTTTATATTAATCTTTAGTTAATTGTATATATAATAGTAAAACTTAAACTAAGTTAAATTATAGGTTTCCGTATGATATCTTAAATATTATAACTCTTCAATTATGTTATTAATACAAGTATTATTTTCACTTTAATATAGTTTTTATTAAGAAGATTTTAGTTGTTAAACGAGGGGTATTCAACAAAGTTAGAGACACTAAATTAAAAATTAATAACAAAGTTTAACAGCTAAAAACCTTGATAGCTGAATTATTCAAAAGATATTACTTTTAAATAATTCTTTATAAAATAAAAGTTATATTTTTATAGACCAAAAATATAGTATTAAGTTCTATAAATTATTTTCTAAATTTAATTGCGGTAGTAAATCACCTGTTAAAAATAGTATTTTATAGCTTTCTAACATTTTTTCATAGATTGCATTAGTAAGAGAAATATTTGCCTGATATAATTCATTTTCGCTATCTAATACATTAATGATTGTTTGTTTGCCAATATTTAATTCTTCTCTATATGCTACGACAACTCGTTTGCTTGCTTGTCCTTGTTTATCTAAGTGTGTAATTTTTTCGTTTAAGATATCAAGAGAGTGCCAAGAGGAAGTTAATTGTTGTTTGATGTCATCAAGAATAGATATTTTATTATATTTTTTTTCTTCTAAGGCATAAGCCTCATGTTTAATCTCAGCATTGTTTTTGCCACCATTAAATAAATTTAATTTTAATGTTAAACCTATTTCATAGCTATCTTGTGTGTTTTGATCTTCTATACGTTCCCAATCTTTAGAAGCGTTTAATGTTAATTTAGGGGATATTAACCCTAGTTGTTGTTTATATGAATACTCAGAAGACTCTATGTCAGCTATGGAAGCCATTATTTTGGGGTTTTTTACTAATGATATTTGCAATGCTTCATCTACAGATTTAGGTAATTTTAACTTATTTATATTTGGAATTATTAAAGTATCAGGCATAGCCCCAGTGAGTTTAAAGTATTCAGTAGCTACCTTATGGAGATTATCTTTTGCTACTAACAAACCAGAATGTGCCCTTTCTTTACGACTCTCTACTTTAATTAAATCAGAAATTCTAGTTACCCCTTGATCAGTCTTTTGCTTTACTTGATCATATATTGCAATGTGGGTTTCAAGATTAGCTGCAGATAAATCTACTATTTCTTTTTTTTGTAAATAATTTAAATACGCAGTAATAACATTTAATGAAGTTTTATCTACTTCGGCTAAATAGTTGAAATAGGCAGAATCTTTATCTTTTTTCTTTTGTTTTACTAGAGACACAGTGCTAAATCCTGAAAATAACTCTTGAGATACAGATATGTTAGCAGTTTTAGTTACTTTCTTAGGATCATCATCTGTTAAAGTGTTATTATTTGTAGCATTTACAGATACGTCAACTACAGGTAAGAACTCAGCTGTAGCGGAATTAATTTGTGTTTCTTTTCTTTTTATTCTTTGTAAATTTGCTTTTAGTATAGGGTCTTTATTTATAGTTTTAAGAACCATAGCGTTAACTGATCGCTCATCTACCTCTGCGAATGTATTATTAATAAAAATACTAAATAATAAGATAAAAAAATAATGTTTTTTGTATTTCATGAAAATACCTTAATTTTTGAATTTTAGTAGATCACTAGCTATGTAAAAGTTATTTGACTTTTTTTAAATCTAGTAATGAGCTAACACTATAAATTACTTATTTCATCGTATATTATTTTTTTTACTTTAGAGTAGTAATACAAAGCAATAAATATCTTTTATCTATATTGACTTACCTAAAAAATTAATCTTTTCTAGCCACAAAATATTTGTTAACTAATATTCCGAATAACTGCTATAATTTACCACTCACAATAACACTCTGAGATATCAGGTCACTATATAAAAACTAACAATATGTTATACAGCCCATTATTTTATTAAATTTAATATTTAAAATCATATTAACTTGATAACAAAATCGATAGAATTATTTATAAATTAATTTAAACTACTAAAGTTAAGTTAAACTAAGATATAAAAAAACTTATATAATTAAAGATAACATAATATAATTTTATAATTATTTAAGATAATCTAGGAATATTATGTACAAATCAATAAAACGTATCACTGCTATGTTACTTATTTTAATCGGCATAGCATATAGCTCAGTTTCTTATTCACATTATGATAAGGTAGATTATAGCCAAAGAGATCCTCTAGAAAAAATAAATAGAGTATTTTTTAGCATTAATTATTTACTCGATCAATTAATATTAAGGCCTATAGCTAAACTATATAAAGATGTCTTACCTATAAAGCTACAAAAAGGAATCGATAATGTATACAACAATTTTGGAGAGCTTCGCAATGCTGTAAACTTTGGTTTGCAGGCAGATGGTTATAATATGATTAATGCAGGTAAAAGATTTTTTATTAATTCTACTGTAGGGGTATTAGGTATTGTTGATGTAGCCACAGACCTAGGCTATCAATATAATTATAACAGTTTTGGTAGAACTATTTTTTCCTGGACAGGAAAAGATGGGATATATTTAGAGTTACCATTATTAAGCTCAGCTACATTGAGTAGTGCTATTGGCAAAATTGCTGACGCCTCGTTACTTCCAGAATTTTATTTAGATAAATCATCTAAATACGCCCCCTCAACCATAAAAATAATTAATAACCGATCTAAGTTTATCGGTATTGATAAACTAATATATGGTGACAAATACAGGATGAAACGTAACTTATATTTAAATAAAAGATATGCAGACCTACACCCCAACGATGAAATAGAAGATGATTTTTGATTTTTTTAGATGGTGTTCCGAATTTCGTGTCACGAGTAAGTTTAGATGTTTAAATATCATCTAAACGACCTTCAAAATGGATTGATATATAC
>CAKNAD010000094.1:0-2120 GCA_929200515.1 Candidatus Gorgonimonas leptogorgiae
GGGTCTAGGTCACACTCGTTTTGCTCATAAACCTTAGTATCATTAATAATAAAATCAACCAATTGATCAAAAGTTAATGCTAGCACCCCCCAAAATTGCTTTGAATAATCAGAAGTAAAAATAGGATGGTTAGTTTTAATCATTCCAGTGAAAGAGTTTTGATCAGTACTACCACTTATATTACGTAAATAAGTTATCTCGTTGGTTATTTCTGGTTTATCATTAAAACGAATATATTTATCTTTATATTGCTCTTTATATTGATCTAACTCTGCAAAATAATAATTTTTATCTTGCCTCGATTGATATAATTTACGCTGATCGCCAATTAAGCGATTTAATATTCCCATAACTGTATCATGAGTGATTTCTTGGCTATGGTAATTATTTTGTTTTTTAGAATTTAATTCTGTAATTGAAGCAACAAATTTTCTACCTTTTTTAGGTAGTGGCTCATTATTAGAGCCAGCTAAAAACGAGTTGCGCCAACAGGAATCATAGTTAATTCGTATGTTCATGGCTTAACTCATTTATTTTGCTGCAAAATACACTGCATATTTAATATTATCATTATTTTGATTTATTGACTTACTGTCTTCTTTAATACGCATCATTCTACCAGTATTATAGTCTACTGTTATGTCATCGACGTACATATAGCCTTTTGCCTGGCGAATTACTAAATTTTCAATTCGGTTTAGCATTTCATTAACTAGTAGCTGTATTGCATCGTCGTTTAATAATACTCCAGCTTCGCCTTCATTAAAAATTGTACCCATGCGTACATAATTGTTATGAAAAACTGCCTTAGGGGTTAAGTTATTCGTTGCTTCAGTCTTCAAGCTAATAATATAATCTTCTATTTGTTGGGCAATAGCTTCGCCTTGATTTTCTTTAATTACCATGGCTGCTCTGTCGAATTTATTATCTAAAGCTATAAACTGTAGCTGCTCTATGCTAATAGAACCATAAGCAATATACTCAGTATCACCAAAAGTAGTTTTTGAATAAAAAGAAGCACTTTTTTCTTCACCTTTTTTATTTAGAGTTTTTTCTTTACTACCCGAACGTCCTAGTTGTTCAAAATTTCCGTTACCTAGTTGATCGATAAAATCTTCTACTAATAATGGACTGGTTCGCTTATTCTGGCTATCTGGAATTACAAAACCCCTTAATAAACCAGTAGCCGAAGCTAACAGCTTATTGATATTTTTAGTATTTACAAAATGTAAATCATAAGCCTGATCTTTAAATAAGTGGTGCCTGATACAATTTTGACTTATATAAAGCTGCGTTTTACTAAAATTAATATCAGTTGCTTCTTTTTTATACTGATAGCCAGTTTCCTCTTTAATTTTATCACTTAAATTAGTATATCCACGTAATTTGGGCATGGTATGGTTATCAACAGTTTTGCCTTCATTCATAACTGTTGTTGGTCCATTGTAATTGACCACACCATGGCCTTTGGCGGTAATTTTAACATCAACGCTTCTAATTCCGGTTATTTTTTGCATTGTTAATCTCCTTAAGTAATAAAGTACCAACCGGCTGACGATCGGTAGTTATATAAAACATGGCATTAGCATGTTGTTTTTCGTTACCAATTTTTTCTAAATCAGTTGGTGTATAACTCAGATAAATTGGATTTTCTGGTTCCCTAGCTAAGTTTGCAATTACAGCTTCACGAGAGCTAGTTGCAGATTTTTTAATACCTTTAATTTTGCTCGTATCAGGATTAATGCGAGCATCTTTTTTAGCTGCGTGCTCGAGTAGTTTTAATGCTCTGATTTTATCTAATGATTCAGTAATATTATTTATATCCACTGTTTCATCATTAGGTATTTCATAAGCATATTCATCTTTAATATTTAACTTGCTGATATCAGTTGCATTGCAAACTGCTAATTGAACAAAACGATTATCACCACGTAACGAGTTGATTGATATCTTTATTCTATTAGCATTATCTTTTGCCTGTTTAATAGTAAGAGGAGCATTGAGCTTATCAGCAATCACTATGGCACTTTGTTGCATAGCTGCTAGTAAATCTTGTTGAATGCTTTTAGTAAATTCTGCCTGCTGATAAAAGTTTTTGTATAAACTATAAATTTCTGCTA
>CAKNAD010000094.1:2130-9743 GCA_929200515.1 Candidatus Gorgonimonas leptogorgiae
ACGTAAACACACCTTTGCCTGCTTTAGTTGCTTTATACAAAAATTGATACCAGGCTAAGGTTGTTTTTAAACAATTATGTTTAGCTAAAAACTTAGCTACCTTACTTTTGGTTTTAGTTACTGTAAAATCTTTAGGAAGAGCAATAATGAATTTATTAATTTTATTAATGTTAATACCAAAGCGATTCAACCTACCTAAGCGTTGCAAGTTGTTTTCTGGGGTAGTTATTTCAGATACCATATTATTACAAGTTATATTCAAACTTGCTTGAATTATAGGTCCACTACGTAAAATATCATACTTATTACTACCATCTTGTTTAAAGCAATTAAAAACTTGTTTAAATAAACTTTTTTTGTCTTCCTTAATAAATTTAGAGTGGTATAACAATGAATTTTCACTAGCATTTTTTAAAAAACTTAACTGAGCAGTTTTAGCTGTATTACTAATTACAAATGTAGATTTAGATTGCGGTTTATACAGCGGGTTACTATCGTTTAGTTGGTTTTCGTCATATTCAACAAACTCAAACTTATATTTACAATTATTGAAAGATGGCATTTCTATAACATCATCGTCTAAATCTATATCTAAAAAATCTTTTAAATAAGCATAATGAGGTGTTGCAGATACTAATAAGGCTTTAGTACCACCTTTTAATTTTTTTCTTGCAATTAATAATTCAGCAAATAATAAATTAAAAGCCGGCATGGTTATATATTCGTGATATTCATCAAACACCACATGAGCAGATAAAAAATTTAATAACCGGTCAATTTTTGTATGACTAATAATAGTATTTAAAATCTGATCGATGGTAGTAATAACAATATTGCCAGAAAAATAATTATTTTTATCTGTTGGATCATCATAACTATTTGTATATTTATATTCTCCAGTATAAATTTCTATAGTTGCATTTTGTAAATATTGCTTGCTAGTTAAATCATCAAATAATCCCTGACAAATTTGCACTCGAGGACAAATCCAAATTATTTGCTGAGCATCAGTATTTTTTGCAAACTCAAGTGCAATTTTAGTTTTACCGCAACCTGCTACTCCTGCCAATACTGTAATATATTCATCATCAGTAATTAATTTGTTAGCAACTTCAGTTTGCTGTTTGCTTCTTGTATCTTCAGGAAAATTAGCAAGACAAGTTGTAATCTGGTTAGTTAAATCGCTAGCTATATTTAATTTATTTATTTCAAATTGTTGTTCTACAAAATCTGCTAATTTTTTATTTGCTATTAATGCTTGTAATTTAGTAGCTGACAAACTAGAAACCCATCTATCTGCTGTAATAACGCAGGCACGAACAATATTAGCCATTGAATTATCACTGGCTTTTTGATGAAACTCCTTCAGTTGCTTACAGTCAGCATCATAATTTTTATATGCTGGTAGCTCTTCATCTATATTGTTATTATTAATAGTTAATTGATAACATTTAGCTATTATACTTGGTTCTTTATTTGTATAGTTAGCTTCTATTGTTGCTATCTCTGCTAATAAATCTGTAGCGTTGCTAATTAACTCTTTTATATTAATATTGTTAGCTTCTAGTTTTGTTATTATATCTGCATAACTATGAAATTGTTGTTGAATCTCAGCTTTCCTAAAGGGTAATCGGTGGTGCCAACGAATTACATGTTTAACTATCTGTTTTAATTCTTGATTAATAACTGTTACAGATTTAGCATCTAGCAAATGATAAATTAATACTGAAATTTCTTGATGTTGAGGATATTTTTCAAAACTAAATTTATCACTGGTTATATGTTCGCCATCGTCTGGAAGCAATTCATTAATTTGCTTTAATACCCAACTTTGATAATTTGGTTCATTCTTGCCTATGTCGTGCAAGCATCCAGCTATAAATACTGTATAACCTACTGCTTGATCTTCATCAATATCAAAAAATTTATAATAGATAATTTCTGCTGCTTTACCTACAGCATACGAATGCTCCGCTAATAATTGGCGCTTGCTATTAGCGTAAATTGTTTGTGTTTTTGATTCTGGCTGCATTTATATTCTCATAGTTTTTTAGATGGATTGCTATGTTAAACAACCTCGATTTAAATGTCAATAATTAATTTAAAAATAAAACAAATAGGGAAAAATTAAAAAGAATGGAGGACAAAATTAAAATGAATATAGAGCAAAATTAAAACGAATAAGGAACAAAATTAAAATAAACATGGAGCAAAAAAATTAGCATAATATTTTATTTAGGGTTACAATTTAGTTGTCTGTCACATAGGCGACTTAGAAATGAAAATATTTCTGCAAGTATTATATTTAGTTACCTGCCGCATAGGCAGCTTAGAAATATTTATTTTATTTTTATTTTATCTAGTTCTCTGCCGCACAGGCAGCTTTTAAAAAACACCTTGCTGTAACACAGCAAGTTAATAATCTAAGTCAATATCTAGTTGATCAACCTTATTATTAGATGTAATTCTTAGTCGTAGCATCCATTTCATTTTAGGATCTATCGTACAAAATACGATATGACCAACTCCAGAAAACAGCTGTTCTGTTCCAGTTACATTAATTGGTTTTAATTTAAAAGGGAATAACCCCATTGACATAGCTTTACCAATAAACTCAGCAGTGACTTTTTCATAGTTAGCAGCAGGTAACATTAGCTCTATATTTATAGGATGTTTATATGTTAAAAGTTTTGGAGTAAATGCTAAAGATAAATTAGAGTTATCTAGCTTAATATGACACCGTTCCGCTTTGATATTGCATACTTGGTTTTCCCATATTATTAATGGTTTATCTACTGTTTTTACCTGCATATTACTAGTAACTTTTGTGATACCAACAGTAAATATATATACTAGCAAAACAATAACAATACAATTAATTAATTTGTGGTTTTTTATATTAGGTATTAGCATAATACTCTTATTGTACTTGTTTATAAATCAATAACAAACACAAACACATAATTTGTCAGCAACTAAGATAAAAATAAGTTTTTTTATTCTCTTTAAAATATATATTATAACTATCTTTAGTTTTTTGTTATAATCAGCGAAAACTACATATTTATACAGAAAATATATATACACCTTTTTGTTGAAGATACATTTTTTAATTGCTCCTGAAGAGCAATTTTTTTGACTTTTAAACTGCAGCACTACTTTTAAATTTAACTAAAATGTAAATAACGAAAGTAAAGGCTTGTTAATAAGCAAAAAATTACGTTCTGAAAAGAACTACCTTCAAGTTGAAGTTGTATACACATAATATCAGATGCTTAGTGCTTCTCTTAGGGATTTATTTATGAACATTCTTACTTTGTTGGAAGAGCGATTGTGCAAGGCTTTAGAAAACTTAGGTATTAGCGACAAAAACATATACATAAAACCATGTTCTAATCCTAAGTATGGCGACTACCAGTGTGACGGCATAATAGGGTTTGCAAAAAAAAATAAACAACAACCACGTGATGTAGCGCAACAAGTTGCTGCACAGTTAGATCTTAAAAATATTGCTAGCAAAATAGAAGTTGCAGGTGCTGGTTTTGTAAATATTTTTCTTGATGATAACTTTTTAACTGAATTAGCAACCAAAACATGTTTAGATTCTAAATTAGGAATAGCTCAAGAAACAACAATACAAACTATAGTTGTTGATTATTCATCGCCAAATTTAGCTAAAGAAATGCATGTCGGCCATTTACGTTCTACCATTTTAGGCGATTCCATGGTTCGTGTGTTATCTTTTTTAGGGCATAAGGTTATTAGGCAAAACCATATTGGTGATTGGGGTACTCAGTTTGGCATGCTTATTGCGTATCTTGAAGAGCTTGAAGAAAATAGCCAAGAAAAAACCAATATGGAATTATTTAACCTTGAAAAATTTTATCGAGAAGCCAAAAAAAAATTTGATGAAGACCCAGAGTTTGCACAAAAATCTAGAGAATATGTAGTTAATTTACAATCTGGTGACCCTTTATGTACTAAAAGCTGGAAAAAATTCGTTGATATAACTCTCAAGCATTGTCAGTTAATTTATAAAAGATTACAAGTTCTCTTGACTGAAAATGACATTATGGGAGAAAGTGCCTACGAAGAAAGTTTGCCTATTATTATTCAAACTTTACAAGAACATAACATGTTAAAACAAGATCAAGGAGCACAAGTAGTATTTCTTGAACAGTTTAAAAACAAAGAAGGCAACCCTATAGGGGTTATTGTAGAGAAATCTGGCGGTGGTTTTTTATACACTACAACAGATTTAGCTGCAATCAGACATAGATATGCCACTTTAAATGCTGATCGAATAATTTATTATGTCGATTCTCGACAAAGTCAGCACTTTGCCCAAGTGTTTGCTATAGCTAGACAAGCTAATTTGGTTGCAAAAGATACAGTGCTAGAACATCATGCGTTTGGTATGATGCTAGGCAAAGATAACCGACCATTTAAATCAAGATCTGGTGAGAACGTAAAACTCAATGATTTACTCAATGAAGCCGAAGAACGTGCGGCTGTAGTTGTTTCACAAAAATCAGATAAACTAACTGAAGAACAAAAATGTGCAGTCATTAAATGTTTATCTATTGCATCGATAAAATACGCTGATTTATGCCGTAATCGTAATAGCGATTACGTTTTCGATTGGGACAAAATGCTATCTTTTGAAGGTAATACAGCACCATACTTGCTATATGCTTATACTAGGATTAACAGTTTATTTGCTAAAGTAACAAATATTAATTATAAAGATTATCCTATTATCATAGAACAAAACATTGAACGTAAACTAATCTTATTATTATGTAGCTTTAGTGAAATTATAGCTAGAGTAGCTAAAGAAGGACTATCTCATTTAATTTGTAATTATTTATATGAAGTAGCTAGCGTATTTATGCAGTTTTATGAAGCTTGTCCAATAAATAAAGATAATATTAGCACAGAAACAAAATGTAGTAGACTAAAAATTTGTGAGTTAACACAAAAAGTATTAGGTTTAGGATTTTACTTTTTAGGTATCGAACCAGTAGATAAATTATAATATTTTGGCAATCTTTATGAAACCAGATGATCTACCAACAGCGGTATATAATACAGAGCAGTCTAGGTCTATAGATCAAGCTATAATCAACCAAACTAGCATTAACAGCTTTGAATTAATGCAACAAGCTGCCCAAGCTGTATTTAAGGTAATTGTTAAAAATTTTCCTCTAGTAAAATCATTAGTGGTGTTTTGTGGCTCTGGTAATAATGCAGGCGACGGCTATGTGTTAGCGACAATTGCCAAACAACATGGCTTCGATGTTTCGGTTATAGCAATTACAGCTAAAGATAAACTCCGTGCCGATGCTGATAAAGCTTATATGCTAGCTGAGAAAGCTCAAATTACAATTGAACCTTATACTCAGCAATTATTAACAGCAGATCTTATAGTAGATGCTTTATTAGGAACCGGAATTAACGGCGAGTTAAGACCACCATTTGCCGAAGTTATCAATTATATAAATGCTAGCAATATTCCTGTTTGTGCTATAGATGTACCATCGGGGTTATCTACCGATACCGGCATGGCTACGCCTATAGCAGTTATAGCTACTATAACTGTATGTATTTTGAGTTTAAAGCAAGGTTTATTAACTGCCATGGCTAAAGACCACACTGGTAGGTTAATTTTTGCGGATTTAGATATAACTGCTACCGATTACCTCCAACCTTCTAGTAATAGATTAGACGCTAATAATTTTACTGATATTCTACAGACAAGAAAACATTATTCCCATAAAGGAACTTACGGCCATTTATTAATAGCAGGTGGCAATTATGGTATGGCAGGGGCGGTTATTATGGCAGCTGAAGCGGCTATTTGTAGCGGTTCCGGACTAGTCACTGTATTAACGCAACCAGAACATATTACCGCTTTAGCTTTAAGACGACCTGAAGTTATCACAGCTGCATCCATACAAGAAGATACGCTAATAACCAAACAAGCTATAGTGCTAGGACCTGGATTAGGCAAAGACTCTTGGGCACTACAGCTATTCAAACAAATTATCGCTAAAGCTAAGGCTCCCTTAGTAATAGATGCCGACGCTTTAACATTGTTAAGCGATAATTTACAGATACTAGCAAATTATACTAGCGAAATAGTGTTAACTCCGCATCCTAAAGAAATGTCTAGAATATTAAACATTAGCACTAATGAAATTAACAATAATCGTTTTGATGCAATAAAAAAATTATATACAATGCTGGAAACTATAGCATCTAAGAGTAAATCTATAGTAATAGTTCTAAAAGGCTCTGGCACTATAGTATACGATGGTACAGAAATATCTATTTGTATTGCTGGTAATCCAGGAATGGCTACAGCGGGAATGGGAGATGTATTGTCTGGAGTGATTGGCAGTTTATTAGCTACAGGAATAACTGCTAGCATAGCTACTAAACTTGCTGTTTTATGTCACTCTCAAGCAGCTGATGAGCTAGCAGCAAGTCAAGGTTATATAGGCATGCTTGCTACAGAAATAATCCCTATAATACGCAGTCAACTCAATAAAATTGCTAACAATTAATATTAAAGGTTATCATGACAACGGATAATGCAAAATTAAATTATTTAAAATGGCGTAGCCGACGTGGCATGTTAGAATTAGATGAATTACTAATTCCTTTTGCAGACAAGCAATTACCCACACTAAATAAACAGCAACAAGAATTATATGAAACTTTATTAACTTTAGAGGATCCTATACTATATTCTCATTTAATTAATAGAACAGTTAATAATAATGTAGAGTTACAACAACTTATCAATGATATAAGAAATTTTCACTGTTAATAACCAAATATAATGTATTTAGATATCACAATTAAAAAATCATATATAGCTAAAAATTTAGTACTAGCCTGCTATTTATTATGTGCTTTTGCTATTTTTTTATCTGATTTAACTGTTAGTTATCGTATAATTATTTTTAGTTTATTAGTGTTTTGTGTCTACCATACATTAACTAAGTTTTTTTTTACTAATCAGCAAGCTATTAAAGAAATTTGTTATTACGATGACCAGTGGAAAATAAAACTTGGTAATACTAAGGTTGCTGCGACACTAACAAAATATTTCATTGCTTATAATATAGTTTGCTTGTATTATCAAATCGGTAATAGCAATTATTCACTAGTGTTATTTAAAGATAGCTATTCACAAACCGAAAGGCATAACTTGCAATTAGGGCTAATCTTAAAGGTTTATTATTGTTAAATCATCTTTAACCCAAGTTTGATACTTTTTAAAATTTATCAATATAAAAACAATACAAAAATCATTGTTGTTACTTAAAAATTTTTTTATCGAATCCTAGTTATTTAATCTATTAAGCTCTTGATTTACAGTAGCTACAAAATTTACATCACTTTCCAATAATTCTTTTGACATTGCAAATAATTCATCATCATTAACTTCAGTTAATTTTTGTGTTGGTTCATATACTCCATTATCTATACTGTCAGATATAGCAGATGGTTGAACATCAGTAGTTATTAGGTCATTATTACCTGTAGCTGGAGTATCATCAACACTATTATACTCTGTAATGCTAAGCATACCATCGTCCCAA
>CAKNAD010000095.1:0-2087 GCA_929200515.1 Candidatus Gorgonimonas leptogorgiae
TTAAACCATTTTACTTAGCCCTGAAACCTAGCATTTTCATCTGCCACGTGTATAACTAAGGATTCTATGCTATAGTAGCATAAAATTAGTTTATTTTATGACTAGCTAAAGTTTACAGAGCATAATTTATAGTAAGTATGAGATACAAACCTTAATGAATAATTCCGATTACCTAGATTTTGAACAGCCTATAGCTGAATTAGAAGCAAAAATAGATGAGTTACGACTAGTAGAGAATGATTCTGATGTAAATCTTTCTGAAGCTATAGAAAACTTACAACAAAAAAGCAATGATTTGACTAAAAAAATTTTTAGTAATTTAAGCTCTTGGCAAATAGCGCAAATAGCGAGACACCCTAAACGCCCATATACATTAGATTACATAAAATATATTTTTTCTGATTTCGATGAACTACATGGAGATCGCCACTTTGCTGATGATCAAGCTTTAGTAGGCGGTATAGCACGTTTAGACGACTATCCTGTTATGATTATCGGTCATCAAAAAGGTCGAGAGGTTTCTGAAAAAGTAGCACGCAATTTTGGTATGCCGAAACCTGAAGGCTATCGTAAAGCTTGTAGACTAATGCAACTAGCTGAACGTTATAAAATGCCTATCATAACTTTTATCGATACCCCAGGAGCTTACCCAGGAATTGGCGCCGAAGAGCGTGGACAAAGTGAAGCTATAGCTTACAATTTAGAAGTAATGTCTGCTTTAAAAACACCAATAATTACAGTTGTAATTGGTGAAGGCGGTTCTGGTGGCGCTCTTGCAATTGGTGTATGCGATTATTTAATGATGTTAAGTTATAGTACTTATTCTGTTATCTCTCCAGAAGGATGTGCATCTATTTTATGGAAGAAAGCCGATTATGCAAATGTTGCTGCAGAAATAATGGGTATAACTGCTCCTAGGCTTAAGGAACTAAACTTAATTGATGAAATTATAGAAGAGCCTCTTGGTGGAGCCCATAGAGATGCTACGTTAACGGCTAAAAGAATAAAGCAATCTTTAGTTTTACAATTAAAGTCGCTAATGGAAGTTCCTGCAATGAAACTAGTAAGCAATCGATATGACCGCTTAACAAGTATTTCTTAACAAAATAGCACAACCCTTGCTAAACTAATATATAATAAGTTGCTAAGTAGGTGCTATTTTCGTATCTTAATACCTGTATCTTTTTTATTCTATAAGGTAGCAACTGCTAATTTATTAGACCATCATTAACAGGTAAAATTTATGGATTTTAATTTACGACTTTTTATAGAACCTTTTACTGGTTTTATTGTCTGTTTTATATGTTACTTAATTTTAAAAAAAATTATTAACTACAATATAGAAAACGATAAACACCCGGCGATATCAATATTTTTGAAATCTATAAAATCATTGTTGTTATCTTTACCTTGGGTAATTTTTTTATTAATACAGTTACGATCATTCTGTGAAATTTATTTTAGTGAATATCTAAGCAATATAATACTATTTAAAAAAATAATTTGGTTAATTTATCCTAATTTAATGATTTGGAATATTAGCTTAGATATAAAATCTTTACTAAAAACAACAAAAACCAGATGGGCAAAAAATATATCTCCTTTAACAATAGCGCGCATTATACAATTAATGGTTATTGTTACTACGGTATTTGGTTTTGCTCAATTATTTGATCATAGTCTATCTGGATTTTTAGCTTTAGGTGGAATCGGAGGTATAATATTAGGTTTAGCCGCTAGAGAATGGCTAGCAAATTTTTTTGGTGGCTTAATGCTAATGGTAGACCGACCGTTCAGTGAAGGCGATTGGATTAAATCTCCAGATAAACAACTTGAAGGTCATGTAGAAAAAGTAGGTTGGCGACTAACTAGAATACGAACTTTTGATAGAAGACCTATTTATGTGCCTAATTCAATATTTAATGGTATTATTATTGAAAATCCCACCAGAATGCGTAATCGTAGAATGATAGAAAACTTCGGTTTGTGCTATAAAGATATAGAAAAGCTACCTAAAATTTTTGATAAAATAACAGCTTACATACTCTCAGCTGATGACATAGATATTACCGAACCTTATTATGTTA